>CALHRJ010000073.1 GCA_938038395.1 uncultured Deinococcales bacterium
TTTAGACTTAGTTATTCGATTGGCAAATAGTGGATTGACAAACGAATCTACGATTACCTTGTTACACATTAAAGAAAAAGAAGATAACACAGACGGTCATTTGCTTTCAAACTTACATAACTCAAGACTGAGGCTCGAGCACGCAGGTTTCACCACCAATATTTCTGTTGGCTATGGACATCCTGCTGAAGAAATAGAACGCTTTGCAAAACAATTAGATGTTGATTTAATCATTATGGTTACGCATAATTTAGGTGGCTCAGGTCAGTTCTTACACGGTAGTGTTGCAGAGTATTTACTAAACCATGTAGATATTCCGCTTACCTTGATTAAGGCTCGTGAACCCGAAGACAAAGACAATATTTTGAAGTACCAAGACTATGTTTATGCTTTTCAGGAGAGAAGTGTTTAAAAAGTCCATATATAACTGTGTAATTTTTAGTGAGAAGAGTTGATGTTTGAAAGTGATGATGGGTATTTAAATACGTATCATTACTCTTTTTGAGGTTTAATAGCTTATATAGTTAAATATAAAACTCATGTAATCCTTATACGAATATCGATAGCAATACAACCTTTGCCTTCAGGAAAGACAGTAACAGGATTGAAGTCAAGCTCCTGAATCATTGGTAGTTCTTCAACCATTCTAGAGAGTCTTAACAACATATCTTTAATAGCTTCAATGTCATAAGGTTCTTCACCTCTATAACCTTTGAGAAGCTTATAAGCCTTTATACTTTCAATCATATCTGTGGCATCTTTGTTACTCAAAGGTGTGATGCGAAAAACGATGTCCTTGAGGATTTCGGTATAGATACCGCCTAGCCCTAGGCCGATGAGTGGTCCAAAAAGTGGGTCGTGGCTAACGCCCATGATGAGCTCGAGCCCTTCTGTGACCATTGGCTGAATCACAAAGCCATCTAACTCTGACCCTTTAGCAGCTTGCTCCAAACACCTTTCAATCTCTAAACAAGCGTCCTGAACTTCAGAAGCGCTTTGTAAGTTTAGCTTGACACCATCCCAATCTGATTTATGCACCAGTGTTTTTGAACTCATTTTGAGTGCTACAGGGTAACCTAGTGAATCCGCTATACTAATGGCTTCATCCCTAGTTTTTGCAAAACGAGTTTCTAAAGCCTTAATACCAAAGAGCTTAACAATCTGCATACTTGTGTCATTGCTAAGCCAACCTTTTGGCGCAGTTTCTAATAAGCTTTTGGCTTCTGCAATTGTTTCAGAATCAATATCATCGTGACTTACAAAATGTCCAACAGCTTCGCTACGCCAACTTGCATAGCCGTAACTTTTTCCTAAAGCCTTAGCTGCTGATTCTGGAAAGACATAGTTAGGAATTGTTTCTTCACTAGCTTTGATAGTGTCATAGCGTTCGTCTAGACCCATAAAAGAACTAATAATTGTTTTTTGAATTCCATCTCGTCTTGCTTCTAAAATAACTTCAGATACTAGCTGGCGAATTTTGTCACTACTTTCCAAACCTACTGAAATATAGATAATCTGTATCGCATCAATTTCTGAGCTGTAGAGTAATGTCTTGCACGTTTCTGCATATTGCTCAGCAGATGCAGAAGCAATCATGTCGATAGGATTGGTTACGCTCGCAGTGTTAGGTAAAGATGCTGCTAAGGTATTTTGTAAGTCACTTGAGAGTTCAGGCAGCAGTAATCCTTCAGCAATCATAGCGTCTGTTGCCATAATAGCTGGACCACCTGCGTTGCTCATGACTGCAATTCTTTTACCTTGAATGAGTGGCTGAGTGCTTAGTAGCTTTGCAATATCAAAAAGGTCTTCAAGCTTATCAGCACGTATGACACCTGTTTGTGTAAAGAGCGCATCGACAGCAGTTTCGTTTGCTGCAAGGGCTGCAGTGTGAGAGCTTGCAGCTTTACTGCCCACGCTCGAGCGCCCTGCTTTCACTGCCAGTATCGGCTTCTTCTTTCCAATTCGTCTAGCGAGTCTTGCAAAGCGTCTAGGATTACCAAACGACTCCAAGTATAGAACAATTAGTTTTGTCTTTGGGTCTTCTTCCCAATATTGCATCAGGTCATTGCTTGAAACATCCGCCTTATTGCCTAAACTTACAAAGTGCGATAAGCCGAGACCAGTTTTGTTTGCATAATCCAATATGCTAAGCCCTAAAGCACCACTTTGTGATGACATCGCAATCGAACCAGCTTGGGCAAGCTGTGGTGCAAAACCAGCATTAAGCTGAACGGCAGCGTCGGTGTTCATGATGCCGAGACAATTCGGGCCGATAACTCGCATACCATAGCCAATAGCAATATCGCGAAGCTTTTGTTGTCTTTCTAATCCTTCTGGACCAACTTCTGCAAAGCCTGCTGAAATCACAACCAAAGCTTTAACACCAGCCTCACCACATTGTCTAACGACATCCAACACAGCACTATAAGGTACAGCGATAACTGCTAAATCAATCGTAGTAGCTACGCTAGCAATATCTGGATAGGCTTTTGTGTTAGCAATTTCAGTGGCATTTGGATTGATAGGATAAACTTGCCCTTGAAAGGCTTTTAACTTCTCTGTGATTTGATAGCCCACAGAAGAAGGTTTACGTGATGCGCCTATAATTGCGACATTTTCGGGAGTGAAAAATGGTCGTAAGGAAGCTACCGTTGCTAGCTTTTCTCGTAACTCAAATTTCTCTGTAGTTTGTTGACTTGAGCTTATTGAAAAATCTAATTCGAGATAATTATATTGCCCTTTTTGATTGGTAGTAAACCCACTACTGCGAAACACATCAACCATTTTATGGTTTTTGTATTCTGTTTCTGCAACAAAGTGCTGAATGCCATGGCGACTGGCAATCATCGCTAAGCGCTCTAAAAGTAGCGTACCAAGCCCTTTGCCGTGATAGTCATCTTTGACTAAAAAGGCAACTTCGGCTGTACCAGGCTTTTCTAAGATATATTCACCATGTGCAATGATAGAAGGTTGCTCAGGGTCACCAGAAAGTACAATCAACGCTGCATTTTCTGCAACATTGTTGTCGAGAATCATAGCTTTCAAGAAAGCTTCTGTGGGAACAACACCCTGAAAGCGTTTTCTAAGACTTTCTGCTGAAAGATTATCCTTAAAGGTTAAAAGCAGGGGTACATCTTCTGCTTCAACAGGTCTAATGAACGCAGTAGAACCATCTCGCAAAATAACTGTACCTTTGTTTTCTTTGCTTTGGGTAATAAAACGTGGATAGTATCTATTGGTTTTATTGCTATCAGTCTGGGTCATAAGCGTTTGTTCTCTTTAATAGTTTAACAGATAAAACTTCTAAGTCTGTATCTTTTAATAATCAACTTACAGGGTGACAAGATAGCTCACAGCAAACTGATGATCTTGTTCATTAGTTTAAGTTGTTTAGTGTCAGTAATTGTGGGTAAAACTCTTACAGTCTGTCATATCTATGCTGAAGTTCAGAAGCTCGAGCTTTCCATAAGCTGATATCAGGTTATCGAAAGAAGGATTATTATGAAGTTAACAGCTATGGCAATCTACCCTGAGCCAACCATTAGCAAGGTACTATTTGCAAGCCGTTTATCCGTACCGTTTTGGACAGTTATTCGTATCTATCTT
>CALHRJ010000074.1 GCA_938038395.1 uncultured Deinococcales bacterium
ACAATTTGAAATACGTGCCTACGGTCCCGAACAGGTAGCGAATAAGCTCTCTGGCGGTAATCAACAAAAAGTAGTGATTAGTAAATGGCTAGCAAGTGAACCTAAATTACTAATTATGGATGAACCAACACGAGGTGTAGATGTTGGTGCAAAAAGTGAAATTCATAGATTGATGAGTCAGCTTGCTGCGGAGCGAGGTTTAGCCATTTTGATGATTTCAAGCGAACTCCCTGAAGTATTGGGCATGAGTGATCGGGTGCTAGTGATGCGCGAAGGACATCTTGTAGCTGAGTTTAGTAGGGAAGAGGTTAATCAAGAAAAAGTTGCTGAGGCTATGATGAGTTCTAAAGTTCAAGCTGGAATGGGTGTTGCTGAGAATAGTCTTGATGAATCTAGTCTTGATAAGTCTAGGGTTTCTGCATGATATTAGAGTTTCAAACAAGTTTCTGGTTTTGTAAAGGCTTTCAATGACGCCGTCTCTAAAACAATCTCAGTTACAACCCAATAAGCTATCATTCCTAATTGTGCTGCCTATATTGTTGGCTATAGCCGTCTTGCTTACCTATCAATTTGCACCCTTTGTTAATCAACCTGAACTTGGTGCAACAACGATTTCGAAGCTTACAGAAACACGTTCAAACAACGAATTTAAACTTTCAACCAACGGCTTTATCCTTATCCCTATTGCTGCATTCATAACCTTGTTTTTAGGTTTATGGACCCTGACCAATACGCAACTTAACCGTGCAGCGTCAATCCTGACTGCCTTATCTGGCGTCTTGATTCTTGAGTATTTTGTGGTGTTCTGGATGAAGTATTCAGATAGTGGAGGCGATTACCTAAGCGCCATGGCCATAGGTTTTTGGACGCTCTTAGCCTTAGCCATTACCATGATTTTGCAGGTCTTTATTCCAAGGGTGGTGGTTGCTAAAGAATTCCAACTCCGTAGCTTGGTCGCCAATCAAGAGAGTGCTATTATTCTTGCACTTATATTATTGGTTGTTGTGGTTGGTTTAATCAATCCACGCTTTTTAGCAACTCGAAATATTCTTGATATATTGCAGGGGAACGCCTATATTGCCGTGGCTGCCATTGGCATGACCATGGTGATTGTCACTGGGAATATAGATATATCTATAGCTTCACTGGTTGGACTACTGGCAGTCATTAGTGGCAGGCTTGCGGTAGCAGATGCACCAATTTTAGTTGCGTGGTTAGTACCACTTTTTGTAGGAGCTGGTGCTGGCGCAGTGATTGGTTTCTTTGTCGCTTACTTACGAGTTCCCTCGATTGTGGTGACGCTCGGCTTCCTGAGCATCCTAAAAGGCATCTTGATAATTTGGACCAATGGTCAACGTGTTACCGATATTCCGCCAGCCTTTTATCTAGCGCAGATGAAGCCTTTAGGCATCCCCATGCCAATCATTTTTATGGTGGTGCTCACCATTGGGGCAGCACTCTGGATGCGCTACAGTGGTATAGGACGATCTTTTTATGCCTACGGTGGTAACGCCGAAGCGGCTCGTCTTTCTGGTTTTTCAGAAAAACGTATTTTGATGCAAGTTTTTATCTTGAATGGTGTTTTTGTCGGCATCGCCAGTGTGCTCTATGCCAGTCAGCTAAGAATCATTCAAGCAACACCGCCACCTGGTTTAGAGCTATTTGTGATTACTGCAGTTGTGGTCGGTGGTGTAAGCATTTTAGGTGGTAAGGGTACCGTAATCGGTGCCATGCTCGCTGCTATTCTACTCAATACAATTCGCTCTGGGATGATTTTTGTCAACATATCACCTTTCTGGATTCAAGCGGTACAGGGCATACTCATTCTGGTTACTGTCCTGATTGACCTCATTAGACGCAAAAGGCAGTTATCATAATGAATTCCAATACTATTGACCCCATTCAGCCAAATCCAACTAAATCTGCAAACTTTGGCAAGCGACTGAGAAGTATTCTATTTAGTCAAGAAGGTATCTTGTTCATCATTTTGATGATCGTCATGGCGGTTCTTTCGCAGCTTAACGAAAACTTTTTAACATCGAGTAACTTACTTAACCAAGGTCGTCTGATGAGCGAGGTAGGTCTAGTTGCTTTGCCGATGACCTTTATTATCATCACTGCAGGAATAGATTTGTCGGTTGGTTCTATTTTAGGACTGAGCGCTATTGTGCTGGGCATCTTGTGGAAAAATGTTGGCTTGCCTTTAGAGCTAGCGATTGTGCTTTGTTTAGTGATTGGCAGCCTTGCAGGCTTGGTCAATGGCTTGTTCATTGTCAAGCTAGATGTTCCACCACTGATTATGACCTTAGCAACGCTTGCGCTCTACCGAGGTTTAGCCCAAGGCGTCAGCCAAGCTCGTAGTGTGACTGGCTATCCAGAATGGTTCTATATTTTTGGACAAGGTCGGATTTTTGGCATTCCCACACAGCTTTGGCTCTTTATTTTTGGCACAATTATATCAATCATTATTTTAAGACGAACAACGCTGGGTCGATACCTCTATGCTATTGGGCATAATCCTGTGGGCGCTAAGTTTTCAGGCTTGCCTGTTAGTCGGGTACTGCTTACGATCTATGCCTACTCTGGGTTTATGGCTGCGCTGGCAGCTGTGATTTTTGTGTCTCGTGTGACTACGACTCGCTCAGATATGGGGACGGGGCTCGAGCTAGACGTCATAGCTGCCGTAGTTCTTGGTGGCACTAGCATCTTCGGCGGTAAAGGCAGCATACTCGGTACCCTTATTGGTCTTATCCTAATTCAACTTCTCAAAAATGGTCTAGCGCTTTCAGGTGTTACGAGTGATGCGACCATTATTGTCATAGGCACGGTTCTTATTCTGGCGATTCTAATTAACAACTTCGTGCAAAGTCGCCGAGAAGGATAAAGGCTCAAAATTGAGCTTAGCAGTATATATAGCATTGAAAGGAGCGCTGTATTTGGACTAGTAAATGACTGAATTTGAACGAATGCGTACAACAAACTGTAGATATTCCTACTAGGCTTCATGTTAGTGAAGGGCATAAATGAGTGTCTTCACATTAGTTTCTATCTATTGCTTTTGTAAAAATGACTTTCGTAATAATTTTTTGAAAGCATAAATACAACTGCTCTTATTCAGGAAAGGAAATGGAATGAAAGTAAAACTTAGTTTAATTTTTAGTATGGTTGTTTTAGCAAGTATGGCGCTAGCACAAACTTGGGATGGTGCAGATGATCTGCCGACTAATCCACTGGCATGTGGCATGAGTTCTGGTGGTGGCGAAGTTGCCATGCTCGACTACAACGGTGGCATGGTTTCTGGCGGTATGAGCATGGCTGGGGAAGACATTGTCCTGATTGATGTTCCTAAGCTTGTGGGTATTGGTTACTTTGCTGCAACAACTGCTGGACAACAAAAAGCAGCTGAGCAATTGGGCAATGTTACCGTTACAACCGATGCACCAACCGAAGCAAATATCGATGATCAAATTGCAGTCATTGAGAACTATATTGCCAGTGGTAATATCAATGGAATTTTGTTCGCAGCAAATGATCCTGTAGCAATTGCACCAGTGCTGCGTAGCGCTCTTGAAAAAGGTATCCATGTTGTAGGTTACGATGCAAATTCTGAGCCAGATGCACGTGAGTGGTTCGTAAACCAAGCAGAATTTAACGGCATTGCAAAAGCAATGATAGATTCTCTAGTCGCTGAAAAAGGCGAAGATGCAGGTTTTGGCATTGTTACAAGTACCTTCACTACGCCAAATCAAGCACGTTGGATTGCAGAGATGCAAGCTTATCAAGAGTCTTGTTATCCAGATATGACTTGGTTAGAAACAGTGGAAGCACAAGAAGATGCAGTGCTTAGCTTCAACCAAGCAAATACACTTATGAACAAATACGGCGAAGACCTTCACGGTATTTTAGGCATGACCAGTGTGGCAACACCATCAAGTGCGGACGCAGTAACTCAAGCAGGGTTATGTGGTGAAGTCGCAGTAGTTGGTCTAGCAACACCAAATGCCATGAAGCCTTATGTAGATGATGGTTGTGTAGAGTCTGTCGTACTTTGGAACCCTGTTGATTTAGGCTACGCAGCAACCTATGTTATGAGAGCAATTGTAGATGGCGATTTAAATCCTGGCGATACAAGCGTTATGGCTGGTGACTTAGGTGAACTTCAGGTTGTCAATGGGTCTGAAATTCTCCTTGGCGCACCGTTCATTTTTAATGCTGACAATATTAACGACTTTGATTTTTAAGGTTCAGCTAAGCGTTCTATAGAGAGTAGGTTGAGGAGTGTCTTTCGAGGCATTCCTCAATTTTTGATTTTGTTTATCATTGATTTCAAGAAGAGTTTTTTGAAGGTATAAATTAAGAGGAGTGAGTTTTGAAAAGAGTTGGCTTTTTACTGAAGGTGAAAGCGGAGAAAATTGACGAGTACAAAAAGATTCACGAAAATGTTTGGCCTGAAATGCAAGAAGCTTTAACACGTACAGGCTGGCATAACTATTCTTTATTCATGCGCCCAGATGGATTGCTTTTTGGCTATTTTGAAACACCCGATAGTTTTGAAGCTGCGCTAGATGGTATGGCAAAAGAGGCAATTAATAGTAAGTGGCAGACCTTGATGGCACCGTACTTTGAAGGTATGGACGAAACATCTAGTACACCTGCGGATGAAATGATGCTCGAGCTAGAAGAGGTGTTCCATCTGAGCTAACTACGTTTTGCATCATTTCGAAGTCGTTTAAGCGTTTTCATAACATTATTTTCACCTTTTCCAAAATAAGCATAAAGACGCTTATACTCAGCAAAAAGCTGATCGTAAATAGCTTGGTTTTCTGGAATAGGTGTCACAACTTCGTTTTTAAGCTTTGCCATTTTTTCTGCTGCTGCCTTAATGTTCGGGTATATATCGGCAGCCACAGCTGCATGCATAGCAGAACCAAGTGCGGGTGCTTGTGCTGAGCCAGCAAGTTTTAAGGTTCGACCTGTTACATCTGCGTAGATTTGTCGTAAGAGAGCATTCTTTTCGGGCAAACCACCTGCTGCAACCAATGCTTTTACAGGAACTCCTTGGGATTCAAAGGCTTCAATAATTTCTCGTGTGCCAAAGGCAGTGCTCTCAATTAGTGCCCTGTAAATATCGGGTGCTTTAGTGGTAAGGGTCATACCAATAAGTGTGCCACATAAATCAACATCAACTAAGGTAGAACGATTGCCATTCCACCAATCGAGTGCTAGAAGACCATGTTCGCCTACGCTTTGTTTGCTAGCTTCTTGTTCTAAATAGTCGTGAATAGTGAGTTCGGCTTTTTCAGCAAGGTCGTAGTATTCTTGTGGAACAGCATGATCCACAAACCATGCAAAGATATCACCTACACCACTTTGTCCAGCTTCGTAACCATATAACCCAGGAATGATGCCACCGTCCACAACGCCACACATACCTTCAACATTGTGAATTGTTTCGCCTGACATAACGTGGCAAGTTGACGTGCCCATAATCATAACCATGGTGCCAGCATCTACTGCGTTGACAGCTGCGGCAGTAACATGTGCGTCAATATTGGCAACTGCTATCGCAATACCTTCTGGTAGACCTGTGGCTTGTGCCCATTCTGCAGTTAAGCCTCCAGCTCGAGCCCCGAGAGGTGCTAATTCACCATCTACTTTTTGCAGCACAGTCTCAAAATCAGGATTTAAGGTTGCAAAATATTCGCTTGATGGATATTTACCATCTTGGAACATAGCTTTATAGCCAGCTGTACACGAGCTTCTAGTTTCCTTGCCAGTGAGTTGCCAAATGACCCAGTCAGAAGCTTCTATAAATTTATCGGTTGCGTTATAAACGTCTGGTGCTTCTTCTAAAATCTGTAATGCCTTAGCGAAAAACCATTCACTTGATATTTTGCCACCATAGCGCTCGAGCCAAGGCTCACCGAGTTCTTCAGCAACTTGGTTGATACGATCAGCGTGCGGTTGTGCTGCATGATGTTTCCAGAGTTTGACCCAAGCGTGTGGTTTGGCAGCCCACTGCTGAAGACTACAAAGTGCTGTGCCATCTTGGGTAACAGGCATCATAGTACAAGCAGTAAAGTCAATTGCTAGACCTTTGATGTCACTAGGTGAGATGCCACTTTCACTCATAATGTTTGGGACAGTTTGCCGAATAACTTCAAGATAATCTAGTGGGTCTTGAAGTGCCCAATCTAGGGGCAATATTTGATTCGTTTTTGGCAGCGTTGTATCAATAACTGCATGGGGATAATCATAAACACTTGCTGCAACTTCTCTACCGTTTTGTGTATCGACCAGAACCGCTCGTCCTGATAATGTGCCAAAATCTATACCAATGGTGTACATATAGTTATCTCCAATTATAGGTTGTTGCCTAAATATAGTAACAGTTTCTTAATATATTTTTGATGAACTTCTAGAGACGGCAACGGCATAGAAGAAAATCATCCAAAAGGTTCAAACTATCCTACCCTAACTTTTAATACTTTTAAATAAAATAGCTATGCTTTATTAAGGATCAAGACCACTCCTAAAGTAAGTCTATAGGTCTGTAAAAAAACATCAATTGGCGCTCTACTGTGAATTGCTATAATTATTGCAGGTCTTATGAGAATTTGTATTTACAGAAAGAACATTGACGGTAATGATAGATAATTTATCTACATTCTGTTGTCGCTATGCTTGAAATGTTAGGCACTTCCACAGTTCGTTGAACAACAGACTAATCAACGAATGGACGTAAGTAGGAACAAACCACTTACTAAATGTCAACATTACATGGAATTGCTAGTTAAAATAATTATAGCTTTAGTTGACAGAATCTTTTTTGTACTTACTGAATGTATTTGCATTGTTTATTGATTTGTGACTTGTGTCAAAAGAATAGTGATTTAAGGGTTACTTGACAAACACAGACTTCTTGGCGGTACTAGTTTGTTTGATCTAAAATAATCTGAGCTGCCTTGTCATCAGTTACCAACACATCAATGTACTGACCTCTTAACGCTCCTAAAATCGCAGCAGCTTTTTCTTCTCCGCCTGCAACTGTAATAACATTGGGAATTTGTTTCAGACTATCTAAACCAATGCTAATTGAGCGTTGATTAAAAGGAATGTCTAGAATTTCCCCTTGAGGGTCAAAGAATTGCGCACACATGTGCCCTCTAGCACCGTTACGTTTGAACAATGACAATTCTTTTTTAGTAAGGTAGTTGCTCCACAAGCCAGAAAAATTGGCATCTAAAGCACCTATGCCAAATAAGGCGATATCGGCTTGACGCCCGATGGATAAAATATCTTGAACCATAGGTTCTTGTATAAGTAAGTCTTTTGTTCGCAGATCTTCAACCACAAGTGGAGCATACAAATATCTATAGCTGCCGCCATATTTATCGGCTAAGGCCCTTGCTAAATCTGCGCCTTCAACAAGTGGGTTATGTGAACCTAGTGCGCCGATAATTTGTACGACTGTTATGTCCATGGGCTGTGTAGGTTTGAGATGTTTGATAGTTGCTGCAACAGAACGCCCGTAAGAAACACCAAGAATCATGTCTGGTTTAATTGCATCTTTTAGAAAGTCGGCAGTGAGTTGACCCATGCCTTCGGTGACTTCATCTTGTGGTCGATCGTCTGAACGAAGGACTAGGGCTGCAGTTAGTCCAAATTTGGATTTGAGTTCGCGCTCGAGCCTACTATCGCGTGCCCACTGATACTCAATCGTAATCTTAACAACACCACGGTCTCTGGCTTCTTGCAACATTCTGGAAACCGTTGAACGAGAGGTATCCAATCTACGTCCAATTTCTGATTGCGTAAGTTGATCTTCATAGTAAAGCTTTGCAATTTCGACAAGTACACCTATATCGCTTGCTTCTACTTGTATCATTTTTTGTGTTGTCATTATTACCTTTACTAGTATTAAAGATTTGATAGTTAGCCAAACCTTAAGAACACGGTTTATGTTTTATTTTTGAGACTTAAATATTTATATACCTATGCCTAAATCAAAATCAATTCAAGCTTAGCAGGCTTTGCACATATGTGCAAGCAATTGAGAATATGTTTGACAATAGAAAACTTGACTTGATAACCTCTTTATACAAATAAACGATAATAGGTTTACAAAATAAAGTTATCCAACTGGTAAGTGTAAATATAGAAGTAGCTTTTGAAACTCAAATTGTAAGGAGCACACATTGAGTGCTATAGATGAAATCACAAGAGAGTCCTGGATACTAAGTGCCTTTCCAGAATGGGGAACATGGCTCAATGAAGAGATTGAGCAAGAAGTAGTAGCACCAGGTAGTTTTAGTATGTGGTGGCTTGGCTGTGTTGGTATTTGGTTAAAGACAGAAGGCAATGCTAATCTCTGTTTTGACCTTTGGGTAAAAAGTGGTAAGCGTACCAAAGCTAATCCACTGATGACCGAACAACATCAGCACCAACGAATGATTGGTGTTAAACAATTACAGCCAAACTTACGCAATGCTATTTGTCCAATTGATCCATTTGCCATTAAAGAAGTCGATGCAATCCTTGCGACGCATGACCATGGTGATCATATCGATCCACATGTTGCTGCTGCGGTTATGCAAAATTGTGACGACTCCGTAAAATTTATTGGGCCACAAACTTGTGTAGATCTTTGGGTTGGCTGGGGAGTACCAGAAAGTCGTTGTGTTGTTGTTAAACCTGGCGATACTATCAAAATTAAGGATACTGAACTTGTTGTTCTTGAATCTTTTGACCGTACAGAGCTTGTCACTGCGCCAAAAGGAGTCGTTTTAAAGGACCAACCTGTACAAGATATGGATTTAAAAGCAGTCAACTATTTGGTGAAAACACCGGGTGGAAATCTGTACCATAGTGGTGATTCACATTATTCAAATTGGTATGCTAAACATGGCAATGACCATGAGATACACGTCGCTCTCGGTTCTTTTGGAGAAAATCCAAGAGGTATGACCGACAAAATGACCTCAGTAGATATTTTACGAATGGCAGAATGTTTGAATACTGAAGTTGTTATTCCAGTTCACCATGATATCTGGACAAATTTTCAAGCAGATACCAATGAAATTCTTGTTTTGTGGAAGATGAAAAAAGATAGATTACAATATGGCTTTAAGCCATTTATATGGCAAGTGGGTGGTAAGTATTCTTATCCTCAAGATAAAGATAAGATAATCTATAACTTCCGTCGAGGTTTTGAAGATGCTTTTGCAATGGAACCAGATTTGCCGTTCAAGGCACTTTTATAAGATGTTTAATTTAGAGTACTAGCCTGCCCAGTCATGTCGAAATTTCCAGACAAGCTAGACTCTTTCCAATTGAATGGAGGTGGAACTTACTAATAAGATCACCAAAATGAGTATAGCAATAACCCAAAAGAGTTTTAGGTTACATTTTAACTTAACTTTATCGTTTCATTATCTAGTTACGAGTACTTCACCTGAAAGGCTCGAGCTAAGCATTTAGGAAGGAAACACCATGTTTAAAAAAGTATTATTAGTTTTAGTCGCTACATTTTTAACAGCGTCTATTGCAACTGCGCAAGACTCACCTTGGAAAAAGTACGACGGTGAAACAATTGTTGTGAGCTGGCCAACCATCTCACATTTCCAAAAAGCAGCTACGCTGATTCCAGAATTCGAAGAAGCAACAGGCATCACTGTAGAAGTGGATTTTACGCAATATGGCGGTATGCTTGACCGTCAACTTACCGAAGTAAGTAAACCACGTACTGGCGACTTTGATGTTATTGCTTGGGTAGTTTTTAGTAAAAACATTCTTGCTTCACAAGGTTTCCTAACACCACTTGCACAGTTCCTAGTGAACCCTGAACTTACAAGTCCAGACTATGATATCGAAGATTTAGTGCCTGCATATGTAACTACAGGTGGTAAAGTTGGCGGTGCTAAGGGTTATCTTGATGGTGCGGGCGCAAGCCTTGTTGGTGTTCCATTCGGTGCAGAAACTAGCATCATGGTATATCGTCAAGATATTTTTGACGAATACAATCTAGAAGTTCCAACAACCTACGATGAGCTTTTAGAAACTGCAGCATTTATCACAGAAAATGTTCCAGATGTATACGGTATGGCTTCACGTGGTGGTAATGGTGCTCACGGTTATTTACTACACCTATCACCTTACGGCGGTACTGTTCTTGATGATAACTTCGTACCTGCGCTTAACTCTCCAGAAGCACTTGCAGCAGCAAATGCTTTCAAATCAATTGTTGAAAACTCACCACCTGGCTCTGAATCAAATGGATTTGGTCAGCAAGCAAATGCACTACTTCAAGGCGATTCTGCAATTTACGTAGATACCTATAAAGTAGCTGCAAGTAGCCGTGACCCTGAGCAAAGTACAGTTGACGGTAAATTAGGTTATGCACTTCACCCAGTAACTGCAAATGGTTGTGGTTCTGAAACAGGTGGCTTTGCAATGGGTATTCCTGCAAACTCTGGCAATAAAGAAGCTGCATGGTTATTCGTCCAATGGATGACTGCTAAAGAACAAGATATTAAGATTGTCGAAGCTGGTGGCGATGCTGGTCGTATGTCAACCTTTAACAATCCAGATTTCCAAGCAAGATTCCCTGAGTACAAAGTTATTCTTGAGCAACTTGAAACATGTGCTGCACTTGACTGGCGTCCACTTATTCCTCAGTGGGGTGAAGTGAACACAATTATCGGTGAAGAAATGGGTTCAATGCTTACTGAGCAAAAAACTCCAGAAGAAGCACTTGGCGATGCCAATCAGCGTCTTTTAGAAGCGCTTGAAAGAGCTGGCTATTACAACTGGTAATAAGTTTAGGCTGCTAATTAAGTACTAGTTTTATGGAGGTATAACTGATGATAGAGATTCATTGGTTATACCTCTTGTTTTGAAGCTGTTCCTCAGAATTGATTTTTATAGGGTGCGTTCTACGCACCAAGTGAACTGTTACAACCTTTGACTTAGTTGATAGCTTAAATAAACTGTTTTCTGCATTTACTAAATTATTCGTTATTGAACTTAGTTAAAAGTCAATAGTATTTACAGTCTTTGCAAATGATATTGTTAATCATAAAAAGCGGTGCTTGGATCGCACTCTACTAAATACTAAACGGACCATCTAGTAGGGTGGGCTGTGCCCACCATCAAAAACAAACCTCTGAAATATCTTTTTCTTTAAACATAAAAAGTGATGGGCAGAGCCCATCCTACAGGAGCTTTGACCTCTTTTCTTTTAGGACCTAATAATGCGTAGTAATAAGATAGTACCTTATATATTTTTACTTCCGGCAGCTTTGATTATTATTGTTGGACTATTTATTCCACTTTGGAATTCAATTATTTTGAGTTTTTATGACTGGTCTTTTGGACAAGCTTGGTCAGACAAAGAATTTCTTGGCTTCGAAAACTTTGTCCGTTTATGGAATGACGAAGAGTCGTGGCGTTCAGTAAGAATCACCTTTGTTTTTGGCTTTTGGGTTGTCCTTTTAGAAATGCTTATAGGACTCGGTCTTGCTTTACTTCTAGAAAAACCGCTTGTTGGCTCAACATTCTTTAGAACTATTTTTGTCATGCCACTGATGATTGCACCAATTGTTGTTGGTTTAATCTGGCGTTATCTATTAGATGCACGTAATGGTGTTGTCAATTACTATCTAGAAAATATTGGTGAGGCAGTACCCTTTTTACAAAATTTAGGCTTTGTACGACATTCATGGCTTTCGGATCCAAACCTTGCGATGTTCTCAATTGTTATTAGTGATGTTTGGCAGTGGACACCGTTTATCTTCATGATTATTCTTGCTGGCTTACAAGGCTTGCCAAGTGATGTTATCGAAGCATCCTTTATAGATGGTGCTAACTGGTGGCAGATGACCATGCAGGTCAAACTACCAATGATGACCTCGATTATTCTTATCGCACTTCTTATGCGAATCATTGATGTATTTAGAGCACTAGAAGTTATCTATATTCTGACCAATGGTGGGCCAGGTGGTAACACAAGGGTGTTGTCGCTCCACATGTTCCAAACTGCTTTCCAAGCTAGAGACTTTGGCTATGCTGCGATGCTTGCGCTCCTGCTCAGTGTCATTCTAATTATTCTAAGTGTCATTTTGATGTTATTCAATAATCCACTTAAAGAGGATTCCTAATGTCAAATATTGCCTACAGTAAACCTAAAAGAAAAATCCCTTGGGCTGATGTTGGACGTTATGTAGTTCTTGTAGTTCTTGCGGTTGTTACATTGCTACCAATTTTGATTATGGTGGCAACATCCTTTAAACTTCAAGTTGATATTTTGTCAAAAGATATGAATTGGATTTTTAAACCAACGTGGTCTAACTACGATAAAATTTTGAACGATTCAAAGTTCTTAATTTATATGTCTAGTTCACTAGTCATTGCAATTTCAGCAACCTTACTTACGCTTATTACAGGCGCAATGGCAGCCTTTGCTTTAGCACGTATGAAGTTCCCAGGGCGAAAAATCATTGCTCAAAGCACCCTTATCATTCGGATGATTCCACCTGCTGTACTTGCAGTAACCGTAGTTGGTTTTTGGATTACTTGGGGTCTAGGTGATGCGATTCCTGGCTTTAGAGTGAGATTCCCAGTAGGTCGTGCCGAGTTTTTTGATGGTTCACAACTTGGTCTTATCATTTTCTATACTGCTCTGAATTTACCTTTTACTATATGGTTGCTTTTTGGGTTTTTGCAACAAGTACCTAGAGAGCTTGAAGAAGCAGCTATTGTGGATGGTGCTAATGCTTTCCAAACATTTTTCCAAGTTATCTTTCCAATCATGAGTTCTGGTTTTGCGGTATCTGCAATCTTTACCTTTAGAATTGCATGGAATGAATTTATTCTTGCCTTTATGCTCTCTAATAGGTTTACAAAAACACTCCCTGTTTATGCTTCAGAATTTATCAGTGATGAAGGTGTGGTTTGGGGACAGATGATGGGTGTAGGAACCTTGATTGTTATTCCACCACTTATTTTAACTTTCTTTGCCGCTAAGCAAATTATCGGTGGTATGACTGCTGGTGCTGTTAAAGGGTAGGGATGAATGCATAAACATTCATCTGTCATTCTGAACGTAGTAAAGAATCTCGACGCTCTGTTTTTGAAAAATAGTATCTGTGCGATGAAGTCCACAGAGATTTGTCGTTTTGCTTAGAAGGACATCGTTTGGGTTACTAGTACGCAAGTGAATTTCAGAAATATATCAAAAAACTATTATTCAGGTACAATATTTAATTAAGAGGACTGTGAAATGGAAAGACCAAAACTACAAATTGCTTTAGATATGTTTGATTTACCTTCAGCACTAGCACCACTTCAAAAAGCGCATGACTATATTGATGTAATTGAAGT
>CALHRJ010000075.1 GCA_938038395.1 uncultured Deinococcales bacterium
TAAGTGCTTTTTGAAGCTACTAAAAAGCGCCAAGCAAAGTATGATTGCTTGGCGCTTAACTTTATCTTGAATTGTCTACTGACGAACTAAATCAAAAATACCAATAAGACTGGGAATGCTAATATCGCTACCAGCAGTAAATAACTTTAACTCGCCACGATAGCCAATATCCGTAAACCAACCATCAAGTTCTACTTGATCCATCAAACCCATATCTATGCCAAGGCATTCACTATATAAGCCGTGTTCAGCTAGTATTGCGCCACTATCTAAACAGTCGCAATTACCACCAATGATAAAAAGGTCTTGTTGGGCACCTGTAAGTGTAAATTTATGGCCTAGTCCGTAGACATCACTTGAAATACTCATGACGATGCTAACAGGAACACCATAGACATAAAGTGTTCCTGCATATTCACCGTTGATAACTGGTGCGTAGCTAGGTATGTTTTCAGCATGGCTAAAACTGCTTATACTGAGTGCTACTAAGCAGATTAGACTTAGTAGATATAGACGATGTAGATATAGACGATGCTTCACAAGTTTTTTTATGAGCTTCATTTTGTAAATACCTCTTCAAAAGTGTTTATACCTTTTAAATTATTAATTAACATATTTCCAAACATTCAATCACATCTCTTCTCGGGATACTGCAATTTTATGAATAACTAAATAGCTTTAAAATAAAAATTATTAAGTATTGTTACATTACTTATATAAATTAACATATCTTCATTAGAGTAGTTAAAACTTTATGTCTTATCTTAAGCTATAAAACCTAAGTCAGGGTGTCATAAAACTTACCCACTAAAATTCCAGAAGTAAGGTTTTACTTTATATATGGGATAATTTGGCTACAAATAAAGAACTATGTTTTACAGTTATGCATATACTCAGTTTAATTGCCTGAGTGTATCAAAGTATTTGGTGTATTTTAGACGAGGAAAATTATGGCTAATATTTAAACTCATTATTAACTCATTTTAATATTTTGTTGGTTAACGAATAAGCAATAAATAATATTACTTTCCATTACCTCTATACATTTACACCTATTTAAAAGCTGGAATTTTATAAGCTCTAAAGTTCAAACTACAGTTTGTAAGAACAAAATTTGCTAGCCTTAACTATGAGTAGACAACTGATTTTATTGTTCTTTTGCGTACACCTTTCTATAACAGCCTATGGTCAAACAGCTCTTTCGGCACAAGATGCACGAATTGCATTTATTACGACTGTTGGTCAGTTAGCGACGATTAATGCCGATGGGTCAGATTTAAAAATATTGAGTGAAACGCTTACAAGCTATCAGTTTCCAGCTTGGTCACCAGATGGCACAGTGATTGCTGCCGTAGGTAATGAAGGGTCTAGTGGTGCTATTGATATTTTTGAAGATATACCTACTGAAGAGGGCAACAGAGTATTTTCAAGCACGCAAGAACGACCTTTCTATATGTATTGGTCACCTGACGCTCAAACTATTAGCTTTTTAGCCAATGGTCCAGAAGGTATGGCCATGAGTTTTGTAGATGTTGAAACGAAAGATAGCCGAGCTCGAGCCTTCGGGAATCCCTTCTATTGGCACTGGACGGCAGACAGTAGTCAACTCCTTTTTCATCAAGGTTTAGTCAATGGCAAGCTTGGGTTTTTAGAAGCTGCTAGCGACGACAAGCCTGCTGAAAATCTGGATGAACCAGGTTTCTTTCGTTCTCCTGGCATCTCGCCAAGTGGTGACTATGTTGCTTATGGCGCAAGTGGTGTGCGTGGCACCGAAATTGTTATGAAAAATAGTCCACTCAGTACAAATGAAGATGTACCAGAAATCTCACGTTCTCTACCACACGATGGTTTTACTGCGATGTCATGGAGTCCTACAGAAGACCAACTTGCTTTTGTATTGCCTACCCAAGCGAGTATGAGTAGCTTTGGAACATTGGCCATGATGGACGCTGAAACAGGTCTTTTAGAGACTTTAAGCGAAGAATCAGTTATTGCCTTTTTCTGGTCGCCAGACGGTAAGTACATTATGTACCTAACACCACAGCGTGCAGCAGGCAATGATTTTGCAGCACAAAATGATGTTTATAGAAGTGCTACCGGTGGAAATTCAGCTATATCTCAAAGCTACTTAGCTCAAAGTGATGAACTAGAACTGGCAGTAAATATCGTAGAAGTGAGTACAGGTGAAACAACATATCTTACGAGCATTCGACCAACGATTATGTTTATCAACCAATTTGTTCCGTTTTTTGAACAATATGCTTTAAGTCATAATGTCTGGTCTGGCGATAGTCAAGCAATTGCGCTACCGACAAGAGACGAAGAAGGCGTGAGTAACATAGCTGTGATTTATATTGAAGATGGAAGCCTTGATGTGATTGCTGAAGGCAGTGCGCCTTTTTGGCAACACTAACTACATACCTTAGCCTAATTGTTTGCGTACCTCAGAAGGACTCTGTCCATACTGTCTTTGCCACAAACGCCTAAAATGCCTTGGGTCTTGAAAGCCAGATTGTTCTGCAATAGTCTCAATGCTCAGATTCGGATTTTCCAACAAGTTAGCAGCATGTTCTAATCGTAAACTTTGCTGATATTGTAAGGGTGTTAGACCTGTATGTTCTTTGAAGCTACGGCTCAAGTTCCGTACACTCATATTGGCAATGCTTGCTAGTTCATCTAGCATAATGCTTTTACTAGCATTATCTAACAAATAATCCTGCACACGGTGAACACCCATATGCAAGTGACCACGATGT
>CALHRJ010000076.1 GCA_938038395.1 uncultured Deinococcales bacterium
AGCTAGAATCAAAAATTTCTGACGGAATCGGTGCAGCACCTGTTGGGTCAAAAACAAATTCTTTTGGGAAAGCTTCTTCAGTCGTCATTGTGTCATCTAAAACTTTATCCATCAGGTTTGTAAGGGCAATACCACTTTCTGTAATCATAACCATACGACTATCAATACCTTTATCAGCTAAGTTATAGTGCGCTTTTTCGACAATTGATTGAAGATCGCCACCATTTTGAACTTTAGTAGAATAGTCACCTATAGTAATCATTAATTTCAATAGCGTTGACTCTACAAAAAATTGTTTCTCTCTATCAGAGAAACTCTTATATATACCTGAATCTGCAGATGAGACTTTGAACATGTCACGTATAGCTACGTCACCTTCGTAGGGTGTGCCATTTTGAAGTTGTTGTGCTATTACGAAATCCAAAATAATTTCCATTGCTGCGACATCAACAATATTGTCCGCTTGAAAGCCTGTATTTACAAAGACGCTGTCTACCCATTCTTGCGAAGATTCAGGATTAAACAATTTTGATTGTGTGTCAGCATCTGCTTGACTCACGCCATTTTGTACCATCGTTGTTGCCCAAAGTCCTTGAATCTCTGCTGTTACATTCGGGTCATAGACATAAAGAAAGACCTTTTCATCAATAGCTTCTAGCTGCTCAGGGGTAATTTCCTCACCACCTAACGCCCCACCTAAAAACCCATCTAACATGCCATCTATCTGAGAAGATGCCTTACCTTCTTGAGCAACTGTTATACTACTGAACAAACCTATAAATACCATTAAGCAAATCAATTTAGCTGTGTGTTTCATCTATTCTCTCCTCTATGCTATTTATTTGCATTATTTATTCTTAATCTTCTTTTGGTCCATAAGACCAACCATCCATGTGAAAATCAGTTGGACTAAAAATAGCAATAAAACTTTGCTCAACTTTGCCACTGTTGTAACGCAACGTGATATTGTTACCTTCAATACTGTAGGTACCCGCATTTGCTGAATTCCCAAAGTTCATAGCATCTGAACTGCCAATGCCTGTACTCAAACTCGAAAGATTTTGACTTCTTCCTTCTGCTAAGAATTGTCCACTGTGAGTAAAAATAATATTCTTTTCTTCGTACCAGCTCGAGCAGTAACTAAATGGCCCACATATACCAATCGTCTCTCCAGCATTTGCCCAAAACTTTCCTTCAAGCGTTGTCGTGCCTGAACCCACACTTTGTAAGCTACTAATCTCAACACTACTCAAGTTATTGTCCGTAGTTCGGATTCTAATGGTCTCACCATCCACCTTATAGGTTGAACACCTTGGCGCACCATTTGGCATACTACGTTGACATTGGATATCGCTAAGCAATCTACGAGGCTCTGACCTAAAAACATAGCCTTCAGCTGTAAAATAATAGAAATCATAGGAAGATTTACCATAACCATAACCAGTCCATGAACTTACCGATTCAGCATAAAGCCCTGAAAGACCACCTGAGCCTACAGGCGGTGCAGGAACAGCTTCGTCACCATACATAGGGTAGCTCAGTGCTTCACCTAGATTAGTACAGGTCATGCTTAAACTAGAGGTTGAACTAAAGCTTGGGAAATAGCCCTTAACTTCTCTAAAGCTTAAGGTTCTAAAGCCTGTATCAATACCTTCAAAAAAGCTAGCATCAGAACCTTCTAGTGGGCCAGATGTAAATTCGATGTCTGAACGCCCACCATCACGCAAGTCTACTGTATACAGTCCTCTTTGCTCTCCTACGCTATAACGTCTACCTGAAAGTAAATCAATCGGTGTCTGTGTTTCACCATCAGGATCTCTACACACGTAACGTCCGATTTGTGGGTCTTTTAGCCTAAAGTTAAGCAGGGCCATGTCTTCTCTTGGACCTTGCTGGTAGCACTCGTAGTCGTAACTTCGTGTATCAAGTTTTAGTCTG
Source organism: uncultured Deinococcales bacterium (assembly GCA_938038395.1). GTDB lineage: Bacteria > Deinococcota > Deinococci > Deinococcales > Trueperaceae > CALGZD01. The sequence goes on from CALHRJ010000076.1 coordinate 1,939, forward strand.
TTGATTGTAAATTTTTGACCATATTGATTAAAACTAATACGGCTCGAGCCAAACTCCCCTAGTACGCCTGTCCAAGTTAATTCTCGACTTTCCGTCTCATCATCATCCAAAACCGAATCGTAACGACCTCGTCCATAAGAACTCTGGTAGTTACCATCTGCTTGTATCTGAATTACAAAATCTGGCACATTGTAGTCACTACCAGGTCGTTCTGCATAACAACGAAACTCTGTAGGGATAAGTCCATAATTTGGATTGATGCCCGCAGCCCTAACTGATTGAAAAGTAGGATTCTCGATTCTAGGTAAAATTTGCCTAGCTAAACTAATTGTTCTAAACTCCGAACGCTGTTTTGTAATAACCACATCATGAAAGTCAGCAATCAATTGCAATTCATGCGAAAAATTCCGCTTAAGACTCATATTTTCCGATTGCAATAGTTCTGGCAACTGCTTACACCAACCCGCTGCTTGCGCGACAGCCCTTGCCTCAAGTAACTCTAAATTCTCAACATAGAGTTCTCGTTGAAGTTTATCAACCGAGTTATTAAGATTTTTGTTAACGGATGAAATAATAGTAGTTAAATTATCTATATCATTTGCTATACGCCATTCGTTAGCAGCTTGTTGTACCAAAGGTACAGTTTCTTCTGCATAGTCAAAACAAAACCGAACATTAGCATCGACAAAGCTATTAATCTTTAGCACGTCTTGAAGTGCTACCATAAAAGCTTTTGCACGCTGTTCCATTTCAGCATCACTCTGGGCAGAGCTAGTTGCCGACAGTAGTAATACAAAAAACAATAATAAAGAGACCATACAGTAGCTAAATCTGAAAAAATTTTTTGTGTAATACATACTCAGC
>CALHRJ010000077.1 GCA_938038395.1 uncultured Deinococcales bacterium
ACTAGCTCTTGTTAAGCGTGCCAGAATGGCTGATGAAGCAAAGCCTAAAGAGAAGGCTGGCATAATCATATGCTGCCACGTTCCCCATCCTGTGGGTGGAAGGCCAAAGGGCGTGTCTTGCCATAACACACCAAATAAATAGCGTAGAATCGGACCTGAGATAATAACAGGTAAAGAAACACCTGTAATGGCTATACCCATAGTCAGATAATCAATAAAGCTATTTCGATAGAGTGCTGCTAAAACACCAAAGGGAATTCCTAACAGTATTGCAATAGCAAATGCAGCTAATCCAAGCTGTGCTGAAACAGGTAAATTTTGTGAAAAAATCTCCTGTACATTCCGTCGACCCCTTGAAGCGTAGGATGGGCCAAAGTTCATCCATCTAAAGGCCAAATCCGTTCCCATTATGGGAATATCAACCCAGAATTTCTCCGAAGCATTTTTTGGGCGTTCATTCTTGACAATTCTTGGAATAATAATTGCGCCCATATAGTCTGTGTACTGCTTATGGAGGGGTGCATCTAAATTATAAGTTTCATTTAGAATTGCAACTGTTCTTGCTGGTAACTGTCTTTCTGTATCCCATGGACTACCTGGAATAGATCGTATCAAAATAAAGGTCAATATAGAAATAACAAACAATGTAAAAAACATTGTAAGGATACTTCTAAAAATATACGCCGTCATAAATTTCCTTCAAAATAACCATAGTCAAACTTAAATAAAATATTACTGACAATAACAGGCTAAGAACTTTCGAGTAACACTAGTGCTTTCTAAATCAAAATCTACGGGTAGATACTCTAAATTAGCTTCATTGCTCAGTATTGTTCTGTACCCATAGTTTATTACGTTTCGCCTTCAAAATATAGCTAAAACATACCCTATGAATATCGGTTGTCGCTATATTATGCCTAAAAATTAGAGATAGATTTGATACCAATTTTAGTATCAAATCTATCCCAATAATTGGTTTCTAACGAATTAGGGCTCTTTGAATTTTTGAGTAGTACCTGCTTGCCAAACGATTAGAAACTTCTTTTATCGTAAGCTTTTCAGACTAGATATTACTTGTCGACCACTCAATTAATCATAGAATCCGAATTAGGAAATAACCTTATTCGTTAATATCCCATTTCTCAAAGCGATCTTGACCAATCTGTGAATAGGTTCTATTTACACGATCAGAAGTTAAATCAGAGAAGGTATAGTAGTAAATTGGCGCTGTACCAGCAAAAGAATTAACAAGAATTCCTTCTGCTTGTGCATAGAGCACACGTCTCTCAGCAGGATCACTAACAGTAGCAGCTTCTTCTACTAAGGCATCAAATTCAGGATTGTTCATTTGATTTCTAGGATTTGTTGAAGAATGGAAAACGTCATATAGGAAGTTATTTGCATCTGGATAGTCAAGACACCAACCTAAACGGAAGATATGTGGTGGATCTTCACGCGTAGTTTCAAGATATACTGCCCACTCTTGTGTTTGGATTTCGACATCAATTCCTAAATTCTCACTCCACATTTGTTGAGCTGCTTGAGCAATACGAGCATGTGACTCACTCTCATTATGCATCATGATAATTTGTGGAAGCTCATCAATTCCAATTCCCTTTTCGTCAAGGTATGACTGTAAATCTGCTCTTGCAGCTTCTGCATCAGAACGAGCTGCTAAGTCAGGAAAATCTTCTTGCAATGGTGCACCCACTAAGTTTGGTCTAGAGAAAAATCCTGCAGGCTGTTGTCCAGCTTTAAGAATGTTATCAATAATTGCCTGACGCTCAATAGCAAAGCTGAAAGCACGACGCATTCTTGCATCATCCATAGGTGCTTTAGTTGTATTGAAACCATAATAGTAAGTACATGAACCTGGTCCAACTCTATATTCTGGCGTTGACTTTAAGCGGTCAATATCATCAGAAGGTACATCAGAAACATCTAAAAGGCCAGCTTCAAAATTTGCTAACTGAGCACTTGCCTCAAGCATTGTAAAGTGAACTTCGTCAATCTTTGGTGCTGGAATTGAATCTGTAGCTTTCCAAAATGGATTTTTGACGATGGTCATTGATTCATCATGCAACCACTCTTTAAGTGCAAATGGACCATATGACTGAATTGCATCATCTTCAGTCCAGAAGTCACCATATTCTTCAATTAACCAAGATGGTTGTGCAGTTGCCATCCACATACCAAAAATATTTGGTAAAAATGCCGCAGGCTGTGTTGCTGTTACTTCTAGTGTTAAATCATCAACCGCACGAACACCAAGTGAGCCAATATCTTCTTCATCACCATCATAGATAGCAGAACCATTTACAACCCATGGAGCCAAAACACTTCCATAGTAGTCTGAGCTAGCTGGATCAACTGAACGTCTCCAACCATAAACAAAGTCATTGGCTGAAAGCGTACGCACATCACCAGCATCATCCATAACTTGGACAACTTCGTCACCGTCATATTGCACCCAAGCGATGTCAGGCATAATATTAAAGGTAAAGGTTAAGCCATCATCTGAAACAGAATAACTAGCAACACCATCTTGAAGCTCTACAGTCTCTTCGTTTAAACGAGTTAGACCAGGGAACAATTCGGTAATAACCTGAATTGAACTTGTATCAGTAGCGATACTTGGATCTAGACTTGGCACATCTCCAGGGCCAAAACTCATGTTTAGAACTTTTTGGGAAAATGCAGCACTAAAAATCAGTGTGAGTGATAAAGCAACTGCTATACCCAAGGATACTTTTTTCATTTGATCCTCCAATAAGTTTAGATTAACAGCAATAGCCAATAAACAACCATTTAGTGGTCGTTTTCTTGGTATATTTACTATTAATTAAGCTGACTATATCACAACCTAATAATAAACGGCAATCCTAGATAACACTCTTGAAATCGTATTGTATATGACCAGTAAAGTTATTTTTCGTTGGTGATCTAAATCTTTTATTAGATATATTAAAGTTTCTAATATATAATTAAATAATCATGTGAATTATGGGGAAAAATAGTATTGAAGCAACAATCAAAGAAATTATAGATGCTAGTAGTACGGCACCTGCTGCTATATCCTTTGCGTGTTTCACCGAGTTATGAAATTCAGGACTGATTATATCTAGAAGGTATTCCAAAGCAGAATTCACAAGCTCAAGGGATAACACTAGCGCACAACAAAGCAAAATAGGAATAAGTGATACCTTAAAAAGCCAAGCAACAAAAATAGATAAACAAGCACAAAAAACCTCTATACGAAAGTTCAGTTCTGTCTGCCAAACTATTTTTATACCTGAAAAAGCGTACTTAAAGCTCGAGCCAAGCCTCTTTACCCCACCCAATTTTGTTTTCCTAACTACAGTGTCAGAATCGTTGCCTGATTGTTCCTGAATACTTCCCACGACGCCTCATCTGGATGATCGAACCCTAATAAGTGAGTTAAGCCATGTGCCGCCAACACTTTCACCTCATCCTCAGTACTATGCCCTTGGTCTTTTGCCTGCTTTGCAGCAGTATCTAAACTAATAATAATATCACCTAAAAAAGGAAGTATAGGCATATCTTCATCCTCAGGTTCAAAGGTTGGAAAGGACAGTACATCCGTTGCAGAATCAACTTGACGATGTGCCAAATTAAGTTCATGCATTTTTTCATTATCTACAAAGACAAGACATAACTCTTTGTCTTTTAAGTCAAGATTCTGCATAAGCCTTGTTAAGGAAACCAAAACAGCCTCTGCAAAGCTACAGTTTTCAGTTTCATCGACGAAATCAATCATGGTGTTTTGCTATTAAACAGAAGAAGCAACATTAGACTTCTGCTCCAACTTAAGTCCCAAATCCTTAGAAGCAATCTGTAGACCTCGTATTTCTTCCTCACTAGGATACTTTACACGCCTATGCAGTGTTGCCATCATGACACGTTCAAAAGTATTGGCAATCACTTCCAAATCATGTAAGTTCAATGGACTCTCTGCCAATTGATTACCCTGCAAACGTTGTTCAATGATTCTATCAATTAAAGCACGAATACTTCCTTGAGAAGGATCATCTAGCGACCTTGATGCAGACTCTACTGCGTCTGCAAGCATAAGCACGGCAATTTCTTTACTTTGTGGTCTTGGTCCTGCATATCTAAAATTAAAGTCCTCTAATTGAGAATTCTCTTCTAGGGCTCGTTTATAGAAATAACTCAATACTGTAGTACCGTGATGCTGTTCTACGAAAGGCTCGAGCGCCTTTGGCAGCTTATGCTCTTGCAATAGCTCAACACCGTCCCTCACGTGTGAGGTAATAATCAAAAAGCTTAAATGTGGGCTCAGATGGTCATGTGGATTATCGCCACCAAATTGATTCTCAGTAAAGAAATGTGGTCGCTTTAACTTGCCAACATCATGGTAAAGCGCAGCAACTCGAGTAAGAAGTGCATCGCCCCCAATACTCGTTACGGCTTGATCAACAAGATTGGAAATAATCAAACTGTGTTGATAGGTTCCAGGTGCTTCACTCAACAAACGTTGCAACAAAGGTTGAACAGGATTCATTAGCTCTAGCAGTCGATACTCTGTCAGAAATCCAAAATTACTCTCTAACAAGGGTAATGAACCCAATGCTAAAAATGCAGCAATAATACTACCAAATAAAATATAAGATACGGCCAAAAGCGTAGAACTACCAATATCAGCAACAAGCAACGAATAGCCTAATGCAGCACAAACTGCTACCAGTCCACCCAACAAACCTGAGAGCAACAAAGACGTACGTGAGTGCAACAAACCAGTTGTCAGTGATGCCACTACTGTAGTAGCCAAACAAGTCACCAAGGTAAACACAGGTGCTTCAGGAACAATTAAAGCAACAACCAGACTAAGCCAAGCAGAAATTGCAACTGCCATAACATTGGAGTGAACAACAGCAATCAAAATTGGCACCAGCGCAACAATAATAAATGCTGGGTGAATCAGAAATGCTAAACGCTGTAGTAATACCAACAATAAGACTAAGATGGCCAACAAAACTATTTGACGTTTACCAAACTTCTTTAAAAGAAAAGGATAACTGTAAAGTAGAGAAAGACTTAATAATAGTCCTAACAGTAGACTTCCCAAGGCTCGCAAGACCTTACGTAACAAACTATCCCGAGCAGGTGTATACAGCCCAACATCTTCAAGAATCTTCAGATGTTCTGCTGTAATCAAACTGCCTTCTGCAACAATTGTTTGACCTGCAAGTACTTTTTTATCGACTTGTTCAATCGAATCTGCAGCAGCAGCTCGAGCGTCTTCCGTTGCCTGAACATCAACAATATTTGTGGCTAAGAGGTCGCGCTCGAGCACTTCACGTGCTTTCACCAATCGCTCTTCTAAGGGCACAGACGCGGCGAATACTTCTGCTTGTGACTCGTCCCCAATAGCAGCATCCCCATCCACAGCGTCCAGAACATCTGAATCACTCGTCGATGGTAGAGCAGCTTCAAGCTCAGCTTCAACCTCTAGCACCACAGAAGCAGCATCTTCAGCCACAAGCAGTGCAAGTGCTTCTTCAATGATGGTTTTTAGTGCTTCGTCGCTAACACCTTCTGGTTGACTGTAAGCCTCTGTAACAAATTGTTTTAGACCATCACTCAATTCCCAAACCTGAATAGCTTCAACAACAAGCTGTTGTAATTGCTCATCAGCTATAAACAAGTCATCTATTTGTTCTCTGGCAGCACGTCGTTTTTTCTCAGTCTCTAACTGATTAACCGTAATCGTATCTCTAGTTGATTTATACAACTTTGGGCTAGGTTTACCAACTTCTAATACACTCTGCTGCCGAACGCTATAAACCGTATAAAATAAACCTGCCAACACAAGCGAAAATAGCCCAACAGCAATAACTAGTTTCCAGTCACCTTTAAAGTGCAAAAACCCGAACCAGCTTCGCAGTCGCTGCAAAAAGCTGGAAAGTATTGAGGTTGATTTTACAGTTGGAGAGGTCATGAGCTTTTTAAGCTTGGGGTACTAAAAGAGATTTCTGTGCTTATTTTGTTAACTCGGTCTTAACCAAATCGGTCTTAACCAAATCAGTCTTAAGCAAAACAGTCTTAAGCAAAACAGTCTTTACTAAATCAGTCTTCGCTAAGTAGGGCTTAACCCTTAAACTGGTCATAAGCTTTTACAATTTTTGCTACTAGAGGATGTCTAACAACATCAGCTTCTGAAAAATATAGAAAATCAATACCTTTAATATCTTTAAGTAAAGATTCGGCAACACTCAAACCACTTTTCATGTGATTTGGTAAATCAGTCTGTGTAATGTCTCCTGTTACAACCACTCGGCTATTAAATCCCATTCTGGTCAAGAACATTTTCATCTGCTCTGGTGTTGTATTTTGCGCTTCATCCAAAATAATAAAGGCATCGTTTAGAGTGCGTCCACGCATAAATGCAAGTGGTGCCACTTCGATAATACCATTTTCAGCGTAGTCGTCCATACGCTTATCGTCCATCATGTCGTAAAGCGCATCATATAAAGGTCTTAGGTAAGGATCGATTTTGGCTTGTAAATCACCAGGCAAAAACCCTAATTTCTCACCTGCTTCAACTGCAGGACGCGTCAGAATAATGCGTTTTACTTTTTTGTCTTTAAGGAACTGCACTGCCATTGCCACTGCAAGATAAGTTTTTCCAGTACCAGCAGGACCTATACCAAATGTGATTTCACTATCCATGATTTTATTAACATATTGGCGTTGCCCGTCTGTCTTTGGACGAGCACGACGTGGCAAATAATCTGAGTGGTCACCATTTTTTGGTTTCCTAGCAGCATTTTCAGCAATCCCGTTAAGTTCAGTGTGTTCAATTTCAGTTAGTGTAATGGGATCACCACGACGAAGTGATGTCAGCAATGAGCGGAAAGTGCGTTCAGCCTCTTTGACATCACGCGCTTCACCTGAGATTTTTAACTCACCACCTCGAGCTATGAGTGTAGCCCCTAGCCGAGAACGCAAGTGTTTTAAGTTTTCATCATTTTTACCAAACAACTGAATCGCTTCAGAAGGATCTTTAAGTTTTAAGGTTATTGACGTACTGATGCCCATGCCTCCAAGCTAGGTTGTTTATCTTATTTTATTATAGTTACTGATACGTTTTTTAGATTTTGGTGTATCTAAGATTTGCTTCCAAATAAGTCCACGCATGATCGATTTATCATCCATTGTCAGCA
>CALHRJ010000078.1 GCA_938038395.1 uncultured Deinococcales bacterium
TTCAAATGCAGACTCAGCGTAGGTTTGTGCTCTTAAGCCTTTTGAACCTTCTGAAGTATCTCCCATAACTACTGTTATAGTGTCGCCTTCAGACAGTGAACCATCATAGACATCGATAACAATAGCGGATATAAAAGGACGGATATAGCCACGTCTATTCCAAGTAGCACGGAGTTTGGCAGAGCCATTGGTAACGGCCGTTGTATAGCCTTCGGCTTTTGGGTCATCAAACTGAGGTGTACCCCAATCGGAGACAATACGTGTGGCGATTTTGAGTTGTCCGCCTGAGTCCATGCCGTATTTGCCAACTGTAAATGTAATAGTCCAAGTGCCGTATGATGCAGCGGGGACGGGAGTTGTTGGCTCGAGCGTGGCATAACCCAAATCAATATTCTTTTTATGAAGCATAGTTTGTCTCCTAATTTTGGCTAAATATGTGCCTCTTAATCAATTGTCTATAAAATGTCTTTGCAAGATCAGGCTGACTCACTTAAATTGCTTAACACTTGTGAAAGCTTTTCAATAAGCGCTTCTTGTTCTGAAGGTGGAATTCCATTTAGTGCTTTTTTGCGTAACGCTACAAGCAAAGGATAGGTTGTTTGAACCAAGCTTTTACCTGCCTTTGTGATTGAGATGACAACGGCCCTATTGTCTTGCGGGCAAGGTTCACGTAGCACCAAAGCTTGGTGAATCAATGGGTTGAGTTGTCGCTTAAGAGTTGTTGCATCACGTTGTAAAAATACTGCAAGTTCTCCCATCCTTTTTGGTGTTTGTATTTCTTCTAAGGCTGTCAAAAGAATATATTCTTCAGATGACAGTGGGATTTCTGAGTTCGCAAGAAAGCTATTTATTTCTGTTCTTAATCTATGAGCTATGCGTCCAGCTAAAAAACCAATTGAACTGTGTATGTCTGAATTAGAGAAGTCGTTTTTTTGTTCTGACATGTCTATCTAGAGTATAGCACTCTAGGAGATAAACACTACACTCTAATTTTGTTAATACTGCGGAAATACTTTGATACTTAAACGTGAGCATAGTTAGATATGAATCTAGCCTTTAACTGTTAGTTCGCGATGTCACAAACTTGCATCCAAAGACTATTAGCTGTATTATACAGATAAATCTATTAAAAAGACTTTTACTCAAAAAAGTTCTGCCCTCTCGATACAAAAGGATTGTTAGAAGGGAAAAATGTTTACAGAATTACGTCACTTCATTCGCGGCAAAAGGCGGCCTCAACATTTAGGTCGTTATCCTATGGAACTCATCAAACGGGTTGAGAAAACGACAACCTTAATTACAGATGATGTACCACGTATGCCCAAAAGATCAAACTTCTTTGTTCGTGCTGCTCATGGTGATATGGGACCCAAAATACAAGGTCAACGTCCAGGTTTCGTTACCAAACATCCACTGAGTAAAGTACTCAGAAAAATTATCAAGACACAGCACACAAATCAAAAGGGCACGGTTAATCCAGAACAGGCTCCTATACCTGATGACCCTACGGAACGAACTAAACATCTAAAATCATTAGCTCACTTTATGGGAGCAGACATTGTCGGCATTTGCGAAATTCCAGACTATGCTTGGTACTCACACCAACTAGACGGTAGCGAAATAGAAACCAAGCACAAGTATGCAATCGTCATACTTTGCGATCAAGGGTACGAAACAACCGCAGCAGCTAGTGGAGATGATTGGATCAGCAATTCACAAAGTATGCGTGGCTACTTAAAGGGTTCTATTGCCTCAACAACAATCACCAATTATTTGCTCGAGCTAGGGCATGACGCACAAGCGCACACAAATGTAGATAGTGATGTTCTGCATACGCCCCTCATCTTACTCGCTGGACTTGGTGAGCTAAGCCGAATTGGCGAGGTAGTACTTAACCCATTTATAGGCCCGCGATTTAAAAGCGCAGTCGTAACAACAAACTTAGAGCTAAATGTAGATAAACCTATTGATTTCAATCTACAAAATTTCTGTAATTCCTGTATGAAGTGTGCAAGAGAATGCCCAAGTAGTGCAATCTCTTGGGGCGATAAGGTCATGTTTAACGGTTACGAAATGTGGAAACCAGATGTAGAAGCATGTACCAAATACCGTATGTTGAATCCAGCAGGTGCAGGCTGTGGTCGCTGCCTCAAAGTATGCCATTTCAGTAAACAAGGTTTGATGCAACATCGGTGGGCACTCTGGGTCGCTATGCACTTCACATGGTCACACAAATTCTTAATTAGATTAGATGATGTCCTTGGATACGGTAAACAAGTTCGTGAATGGCGCTGGTGGTGGGACTTAGTTAATATAGGCGGTAAGTATCAAGTACCAGCAAAAACAAATGACCGAGATTTGCAAGAAAAGAAAACAGCACCCGCAAAAGCAAAAAACGTTAGATTTCACGGTATTGAAACAGCACCACCACCACACTCTCCTGACCCAGTACCCATAAAGCCTGTCAAAAACCAAGAAGTATAGATTCTGAGTAAGAGTATCGGCTATTTTAAAAACCAAGCCACTTAATACCAATTCCGCTTAATGCATTAATTAATTCGATGTATCAAAAAAGCTAAGAACTCAAGTGTGCTGCGGAATATGGTTGAGCACCTGACGCCTAAAACTGGTTAATTTATGAAGGATATTGTCGGACTCGGTATAAGCAGACCAAAAGTTAAAAAGAATCCAAATTCAAACACCTTTGAAGGAGAAACAATGACAAAAAACAACCAGCCTATTGGTGCACTTCTTGTTGGAAGTGTTCCGCTAGAAGACAACACTGCTGTTTTTAATCTGGCAAGTTCTTTAATGGGGCAGCACCTAAACCGAATCCCAGATGGAGAAACAGGGAAACGTACCAACTGGGTAAATTGGCAATTTAATGTGCTAGCAAATACGCCACAACTAGAGCCTGTAACG
>CALHRJ010000079.1 GCA_938038395.1 uncultured Deinococcales bacterium
ACACCTGCCGCAGCATCGGCGGCATCAGGCTTTAGGGTTAAGTTACCACCCGAGCCTTCTAATTGCAGTGTGTAGCCTTTTCCTAAAACATCATCCACGAGTTCTCTGAGTTCATCTCGACGAGATTTTAATTGACCAAAGTGAAAGGTGTGTCGGGCTTCGGGGAAAGAAATCGTAATGATAGAACCTTCGATTTTGACCTGACCAGGCATAAGGAATGCTTTGAGTTGTGCATTGGCACGTTTTTTGACGTCATTCCAGTTAGCTGTTTTGCCTGATGTGCTTGCTGCTGGGGTTTGACTTTGTTGAGGTGGTGCTTGATTTGGTGTTGTTGGGGGTTGTGCTTGGGCTCGAGCCGCAGGCTGATTACTACTATTTGTAGGATTGAAATCTGGCAGTGCTTGACGACCAGCAGGCTGTGCAACAGCAGTAGGTTGGGGTCCACTTGGATTACCTTGGGTAATGACAACTGTGCCAGCACCAGGTTCATTATCGTTCAACGTGTTGTGTGCTTTGATTAGAGCCACTTCTAAAGAAAATAAATCGTTGTAGCGTGTAAAGCGCTCGTTCTCTTCATCCAAAGCATGAATAACTTTTAAAATATCTTTTTCTGAATTTTTAAGTTCAAAGTTATATCCTTCAAGTTTTAGCTGTGTATAAACTGCGTCACGCAAGCTCATTTTGAGACGTTCTGCTAAAGTTCGAGGTGCAAAACCATCTCTATATAAAGCAGATGCTTCTGAAAATAAGGCGTCTAGCTTGCCACCCATTAGATGACCTGCCAAGGCTTCAATACGTTCTTGAGGGGGGAGTCCTAGTGCTTCTTCGGCATCTTGTCTTGTGATGGCTTTTTCTTGACTTAAGAGACGCTCTAAAAGTGATTCGCCGTCACGCATTGCCCCATCGGCAGCTCTGGCTATTAACGCAATTGCTTCAGGTTCAGCTTCAATTTTTGCATTGTCACATAAACCTTGCAACTTCCCACCAATTTCAGCTTCGGACAATCGCCTAAAACGGTAATGCTGACAACGAGACAGAATGGTTGCTGGTAGCTTTTCTGGTTCTGTTGTCGCTAGGATAAATACAAGATTACTAGGTGGCTCTTCCAAAGTTTTAAGGAGTGCATTCGCAGCACTTTTGGTAAGCATATGTGCTTCGTCAAGAATCCAAACGCGTGACCCACCTCTGATAGATGCAAGGTTGACTTTTTCGCGTAAATCACGGATATCTTCAACAGAATTATTACTTGCAGCATCTAACTCAATGACATCGGGGTGACCTGCTTGTCGCACCAACATGCATGATTCACATTCGCCACAAGGCTTAATTTTTTCATTGCTACAATTAACCGCCATGGCTAAAAGTCGAGCAGTTGTTGTTTTACCAACACCTCGTGGACCAGAGAAAAGGTATGCATGACCAATGCGACCCTTTTGCAGCGCCGCAACGAGTAAATCTTTGACATGTTCTTGACCAATGACTTGGTCAAATGTGATTGGTCGAGCTTGTTGATAAAGGGCTGCCATCTGGGTTCTATGCTATCATTTTTTGGTAGATGATTCACCTCCAAAATGCACTAACAGAAATAATAAGTATTCAGATACTGATAGAATCTCAATAAATAATTCACAAAAAACTAAAATCGTGAAAGTTTTCACTTATTTCTTTGTATTTGTCTTTAAAGGTCTTTTAAAGCACAAATCAATACTTTAGTTATGGTGATAGTTATGACGCCTTGGGCTTATTTTGGCCTTTAGGCGTTTTTCTTTTTTTGATTTGCAAGCAATTCAAGGTAAAATCCCTTATGTCAAATGATGCGATTTTTGAAACCTTAGTGGAACAGTGTGAACAAACAGTTTTAGAATTAACTTTAGCCACCAAGCATATGACCACCATGGCGGAACATTTTCGCAACAAGGAAGTACCGCGTGCTTCGGCACATTACATGGCAACATTAGGGCATCTGGAAAAAGTTAGAGAACTGATGGCAGACTTAGCGGTTAAGCACTCTGAGAAAGCAAAGCCGTAGTTAAAAAAACATAAGTACCTTGGTATAAACGAGTTTAAATATTCTGAAATTTACACACTTAGCTACTAATAAAAAAGCAGATGGAGCTTAATCCATCTGCTTAAAATTACTTGCTTACGTTACTTTAGAGGCTTACTGGTTTTCATAGGCTTCAGGATAAAGGACTACTTTGATGTAGTTTTCTGGATTTAAGTAAACCTTTGCTACATTTTGAACATCCTCTGAAGTTACTGATTCATAGACTTCGGGTAAACCTAGGATTTGTGCAGGATCTTCTTGAGTACGAATCGTATAGTAGAAGCTTAAGATGCTGCTCCAATAACTATTTTCTGTTAGACGCTCCTCATGGCTACGTTTGCGCTGCTCTATAACTTTGGTCAGTGTTTCTTCTGGAGCGCCATTGGTACGTAATTCTTCAATAATTTCAAAGATTGCATCTACTAGTTCGTCCACACGCTCAGGATCGCAACCAAAGTCTATGCTAAAGGTAAACCGGTCATAAGGCTCAAACTGTATATTTGACCGAACGCTTACACCATAAACTCCACCTAGATCTTCACGTAAACTTTCTCTAGCCATAATGTTCATGACTTCAGAAGCAAAGACCATGTCAACACGGTTTTTTAAGCTTGCATCGAAGGCACCGCTAAATTCAATGTGTACAGCACTTTGTTCTTCTTGACCCTTGTAAACCTTGCGAACTGTTACACCTGCAGGTGGCGGGGTGGGTTGACGATTAATAGTTTTTTCTGCTTCTGTTGGGATTTCGATGTTTGCTAAGTATTTTTCTGAAAGTTCTTGAATATTCTCAAGTGTCGTATCACCAACAAAGAAGACTTTTAAGTCATCAAGGTTTGAAACACGTTCTTGGTAGATTTCAAAGGCTCTATCAAAATCAATCTCTTGGATTTCTTCAACAGATGGTACGTTAAAACGTACGTTGTCACCGTAAAGGACTTCTGTAAGAGCATCTTGGAACGCAGCTTGTGGATTTTGGGCACGGTTTTGCAGTGCTGCAGATGCTTGTTCTACAAATCTATCAAACGCTACTTCATCTTTACGTGGTTCTGTTACATTAAGGTAAACAAGTTGAAAGAGTCGCTCCAAATCTTCAGTTGCTGCGTTGCCACTAAAGCCTTCTGAGTAGTCGCTAAAGCTGACACCTACACCGACATTTTCTCCTGAAAGGAGCTTGATAAGTTGACTTGCATCAAATTCTGCGATACCGCTATCTGAAAGGATAGAGTTGATATAACTTCCTTCAAGATAATCATAGTCTTCGAGCAAAGACAGTCCGCCGGCACTACTTGCTGACATGTTGACTTCTTCTGGAGTGTAATCTGTTTCCTTAAAGTAGACCGTGATGCCATTTTCTAAAGTGAAATCAAAGAGCTCTAAAGTTTCGTTGTAATTTACCTTGCCACTAGGTATCGGTGTTAGGTCTGCGGTGAAGAGTTGGGCGTCGCTGATGTCATCTTTATAAGCTTCTGCTTCGGTAGTTTGTGCTACTTCTACAATTGCGGCTAAGCCAGTTTCATCAGGGAGCTCGAGCCCATCCTTTTCAGGTGCCAAGAGTGCAATCGCACGGTTATCTTCACTGACAATGAGTTCTTGAAAGTCCGCAAAGTCCGCTGTATTGATTGTTGGTAAAATTTCTTGCACCAAAGCATATTCAAATTCAATTCCTGGGCTAGCTTCATTTTCTAGATACAACCTAGTATACTCACTCACAAAACCACTGTTGTCACGGTCAGTGCGTTGGTCAAAGTTCTCTTTATAGCCAGTTAGGAGATTTTCTTTAGCTCGGTCGAGTTCACCTTCAGTAAATCCAAATTGGGCAACACGATTAATTTCTTCGTACATACCTTTAAAGCCAGCTTCTAGGGCTTCCTGATTCTCGTCAGTAACAAATGCAAACTCAACACTATTTGCGCGTCTAGAAATATTGCTACTTGAAAGCTGTGAAAACAAGAATGGCGTATCTGCTTCTCGTCCTTTTTCTTCTAAGCGTAGATTAAACATGCTAGAGAATAGACTACCTTTTACAAGGTCTCTATAGTTTTCGAAGCTCACTAAATCCTCGGTAGCATCGGTCAAGCTGATTTGTGCTAATACGTAGGGAAATTCAGAGTCCTCAAAAACTAAATAGCGTGTGCCTTCTTCCGCTTCAATGTCGTATTGGGTGCGTTCAACTAGTTCAGACGGGTTCTGTAATGGTGAAAAACTTTCCTTGATTTTTGATTCAATATCATCAACATCAAAGTCACCCACAGCAATAAGTGCCATAAGATCAGGACGATACCAAGTGTCGTAATAACGAGTGAATGCTTCTCTTGGTGCAGTTCCTAAAATATCCACTTTACCAATGGGTAAACGCTCAGCGTAGCGTGAAGAACCGTAAGTAAAAGGCACCATGACTTGACTTACACGACCACTTACGTTTTGCATTCTTGCACGCTCTTCTTCAATCACAACGCCACGTTCTTTATCTATCTCTTCAAGTTCTAAAGTTGCAGCACTTGCCCACTCCTGCAAAATCTGTATACCTGTTTCTAGAAATTCAGGATTGTCCATAGGTATTTCTAGAAAGTAAACGGTTTCATCAAAACTTGTATAAGCGTTTAGGTGAGCACCAAATTTCATACCTATACTTTCTATATAATCATCAAGCTCGTTACCACTGAAGCTTTCAGTACCATTAAAAAGCATATGCTCTAAAAAGTGAGCCACACCTTGTTGGTCATCTTCTTCAAGTAGTGAGCCTGCATCAATCACAAGACCAAAACGGGCACGATTCTCAGGTTCTTGGTTCTTACGTATATAGTAATTTAGACCATTGTCTAATTCTCCAGTTCGAAGTGCTGGATCAATAGGGAGAAGGTCATCACTTTGATAGGTTACACCATCAATTGTGTAACTAGTTTGTGCAGATACCCAAGCAGTTCCAATTAAGAGGCTTGCAATGAATAAAGTAGTGACAAATCGGAGAAGATACACCATAAATTGTAGTCCTTTCAGAGACCTTTGACAGTTCAGGCTTATATTGCCTATATTGTTTTAACATGCGTAAATCACAAAAGAATGAAAGCAATGATGCTTTATTCGGTGGTC
>CALHRJ010000080.1 GCA_938038395.1 uncultured Deinococcales bacterium
CTCGGTGTACTTGCTGGTGGTGGCTTAAACTGGGATGCACTTGCACTATGTGCTGCACTAGCCTTTCCCCTACTAGGCTACGGAATGCTCAGTAAGCGCTTCTACAGTATCTTCATAGCTACTGCTATAAGCCTCTTAGGTGCAGTCTTTTTAGCAGCAGTCGGGACTGATACACCAGCGATGCTTGCAGCAGAACCTTTTGCTGGCGTTGCGGCTACTTTAGTCATACCTCCTGCACTATTCCTTTTCCACTTCCTACTTAAATTCCATCGTCCAGTAGATTGGCTGGTAGGTTTCTGGAGTTATAAAATCCGCCTTGGCGACGTTATATTACTTGGTGTTGTATTTGTTGCACTTGCTCTCGTCTTTTTACGTCGTGGCAACTTCCCAATCATTGGTACAACAGGAATTGAGCTTGTAGTCCGAGACTTTCTATCCGAACACTTTGCTCGACCACGTTTTAAAGAACTCTTAGGTCACCCTATGGCAGTACTGGCACTGCTCAATCCTAACTGGCTACCGTGGGTAAGAGGTTTACTCTTAACAGGTGGCATCGTGGCGCAAGCAACTATTCTAAATAGCTTTAGCCATTACCACACCCCACTACTGATTTCTTTAGAACGCACCTTAGTAGCTTTAGTCATCGGTACAATAATTGGATTAATTCTAGTACCTATCGCTCGCCTTGCAGTTAGCCTTGTTCAGCGCTGGTTAGCAACTGCAAACGTGTCTAGTTTTGATAAACCAGATCAAGCTTAATTCTGAAATGAATCAAGAATGTCAGAATACCAAGAAGAATCATATGTCAGAAAGTGTTTACCTTTTGGTTCTTGTGACAAAGTATCTGACAATAGAATTGCGACATTTATCTTTCAGTTTAGTATAAGTAGGTAACTAAAATGGCTAAAGTACTCATATGTGGTTATTACGGTTTCGGTAATTTAGGCGATGAAGCATTGCTTTCAGGCTTACTCTCAGGTCTAAAAGACCAGCACGACATTACGGTGCTTTCTGGCAATCCAGACGCTACCGAAAACTTACACGAGGTAAAAGCAGTTCACCGCTACAAATCACTGTTCTCGGCAATCTTAAACTGTGATGCTGTTATTTCTGGTGGTGGTGGACTACTACAAAATAAAACCAGTAACCGTAGTTTGTTCTATTACCTTGCTGTGTTGCGAATTGCGAAGCTATTTAAGAAAAAGACTTTTGTGTTTGGACAATCCATTGGTCCCTTAAATGAGCAAGGTCAAGCTTGGTTAAAATCTAGCTTGAAGGGTGTCAATGTTGCGGTGCGTGACAAATCATCTCAAGACTTACTGGCTTCACTTGATATTAAGTCAGAATGCTTTGCTGATTGTGCTTTATTGCTAAAAAACGAAACAGTTCCGACAACAACTACTCTACCTGCTTCAAATACATCTGCACCCACTGAACAAAAACCCATCATGCTTATTCCTAGAGGTGGCTATCCTGTTATGGAGTCTGGTCTACTCGCAATCGCTGAGCAGCTCCAAAATCGGTCGGAAGACGTGATTGCTTTAACCATTCAAAAAGATGAAGATCAAGCAACTATCGATAAGCTTATTGAGATAATACCGTCGCTCAAAGTTTATGAAGCTACTACACCATATGAAGTACTCAAAGTAATGGAACATGCACGTTTAGTTATTTCAATTCGTCTTCATGGTCTAATCTTAGCAGCCAAAGCAGGCGTGCCTATTATGGGGATTGTTTATGATCCAAAGGTTGCTGCCTTTTTAGATGAAGCTAATGCCGTAGAAATTATATTACCCGTTACAACAACACTAGATTTAGATCAGACACTTTCAGTAACCGCTATTGAGGCACTTAGCAACAAGGCAAATGCAGGTATAGACTGGCTAAATCAGCACCTAAATTCCTAGTCAATATCTAGTCAATAATTATTCAATACCAGTTCAATTCATAGTTCATTGCTAGGGAATGCCCAAACATAACGATTAAATAATGCTTTGTGATACAATCTTCTAAGCACTCTCATCAAGCTCCGTCTTATATTCAAAGCATCTTGAAGGCCTTTTGTGACGTTACTACCACTTTTAATAATTTAAAAACATTCAAAACGTTTTTTGGATTTTGCTTTTTGTTTTGGCTTATGCCAACTCAACTCGTAATGTCACAGGTAACTCCGATGAGTTTCGAAACACTTTATAGTGAAGCACTAACTGAGTTAGATGCTGGCAACTATCAAGTTATTATCGATAGCCTAGGTAATCAACTTACAGAAACATATCCTGAAGAAATAGATGGATTTACACTCTATTCCAGCGCCTTAGAAAAAGCCGCAAACAATGCCATGACTCTTTCACGGTGGGATGACGCAGAAAACTATAGTGCTAAAGCCTACGATCTGAATCCTAATTACCAACAAGCTATGAATTGGGCGGAGATTGCTTGGCAAAATGGTCATAATGAAACAGCTTTACAAGCTTATCAAAAAGCCAGTGAAACACCTTTAGGCAAAACTCAAGCATGGCCACGAATCAACATGGCAACGATTTATAGCTTTAGTGGGAATAAGGCGAAGGAGCTATCGAATCTAGAAGGTGCGCTCGAGCTCCTCTCGCCCCCTTCAACAGGTAAAGAAGCTGCTGTCCACATAGACATCCTTCTAAAACTAGCGAACTGCTACAAAGCAAATAACGATATTGCAAAAGCAAAGAACAGCTACACTGCTGTTCTACAACAAGACCCATCTCATGCTCTAGCAATTCAAGAACTAGAGAAACTCAAATAACTACAAGTTAAATCAATACTCTTAAATTTATACTTGTTGGCTACTCCATCAAGCTGATGGCTTGCTTTCATTCGTAGATTTTGTCAACACAAATACAGTCAAGATAATCGCAGCAACAAGCGGTAGTCCAACCAACCATATCAACCAAGTACGCCAACTATTGCTACTCTGAATAGCAGTCGGAGGAAATATAAACTCTATATCAGCAAAGTTTTCTTCTCCAACTAGTACTTCAATATGTTGGTTCGCTTCTTCAGCTTTATAGGTTTGGTCTCGGAAAAAGAAATCCCACGGTCCTTCTTTGTTAGGTGTTAATTCACCACGGTAAGTACCTGGACTTTCAGCATCCTCAGTAAGTTGAATTCGGGTAACCTCAGTGGTTACACCATCTTTTGGTTTAGCTTCTAAAATAAGAATCGCGTCTTCGACAGGAACTTGTAAAGGTGTCTCTAGAAAAACACTAAATTGAAATGGCTCATTAACTTTAGGTGTCAGCGGGTCAATTGTTAAAGTAACAATTACTATGGTTGCGTGAGCAAGTGCTATAGCCAGTGAAGCAATTACTGCCATCACAAGAGTAATTTTGAGTATCTTTGTTTGGGCTAGGGTCAAATTTTGTTTCATAGTAGTACCTTTAGTCTTTTGTAGTATGCAATCTAGTTATCAATTTGATATCAAGTCTACGTATTAGCTTACTTTAGCAAACTTATCTTAAAGTATTCGTGGCATTTCAGTAAAAATGCCTAATACGTAAAATGCTTGGTGAGTTTAGACTCACCAAGCATAGTGTAATTCCCTTTTTTAGTCTGTCTGACAACATCCAAAAGCTTAAGACTTAATTATCTTTAGGGATACCAGGGTTGATGTTTGACATGGCTCTACCTGAAATATTTGACTGATGTCCACGAACATAAAAGAGTTCATGCACAATTTTCTTTTCGTCATTCATATTTTGATTAGAGCTTTCTTTAAGTACAGCGTCAGTAATACGGTCATAGGGATCAAGCATTTCACTATCTGCGTCGCTTCCATAATCTGTGCCATAATCTGTACCATGATCTAAACCATAGTCTGAACCCTTAACTTGGATACCCGCAATAACTTCAGTCTGAATAGCTTCAGAAGCTTCTTCAGATTGACCAGAAAACCCTTGTTGTAAGCCTAGATACTTTGCAGCCTCACCATAGCTTTGATCTGACTTATCGTTTTGAGACATAGTATCTTCAAACTTTTTAGTTAGTTTTAATTCGCTATCATGCTTCGCACTATCATTATCTGATTTATACACAAAGGCAGAACGGTAATCTTCTTCAATATCAACAGCTTGTTCAACATCTGCTTTTACGTCTGAACGAGCTTCAAAAGAAGTCATTGATTCAGAATCATCTTTTATTACTACTGAATCTAAATTCCACTGACTATCTAGTACAGAATCATCAATCAATACACCATCTTCGTAACGAACATCTTCTTTCGGAGGCTGAGTTAAAAGCATAGTTCTATCTAGATCACTCACTTTATTTTCGTTAGCTTTTTTACCTAATACAGCCTTTGGTAAAGAAGCAGAAGCAACACCTGCTACACCCTTAAACCAAGTTTTGACACCTGAGAATGTATTTGCAGACTTACCTTCGATACCTTCAGCAATTTCTCTAAAGCGGTTTTCGCCAGTGACACGCTTTGTAGCAACTCTATTTTGTAAATCATCTTCTGCCTCATCAAAAAAGCCATGATCTTGCTGCTGATTTTCTACAAAAAAGGCATCAATTTCCTGTTTTGCCTCATCTACTGCCTCAACAGGAATCCATTCATCTTGTTTTTGAGTTTCATCAGCCTGAGTTTTTAGCTCAGAAGCATAGTCTACTGAGTCATTATCATTCTGAAATGCATCACTGTAAAAAGCATCCTTCTTATTGAGGCTTGGTACACCGTTTACAAACTCAATTTCTTTAGATGTTCTTAGAGATGCAGTAGTTTGAGAAGCAGTGTGTTCTGACTCCTGTACTTCTTGTATAACTTTTTTGTCTTGAACTTTGTGACGCGTATTTTGAGGTGATGTTTCTACTGAAGCTGATGTTTCTTGAGATGCTTTTTCTTGCTTATCCAAAGCACCTTTCATAGAACGTGCGCCCACAAGTTGCTCTGCACCTACACCAATTTCATTTATAAGTGCTTGATTCAGTGCATCAGTATCTTTGTGATCATCATTTAGCACTTTTGCCACATCAACAAAATGCTGTTTTACTTCTCCACGATAACTATCAAGTTCAAGCTTTCTCTGAGTTGCCAATTGGCTAAAGTGATTAGCACGTTCTACAGATTTGGCAAGCTCTGCTTTATCTTTAAGATTAAGTACAGGTTGTTCGGATTGAATAGTTTCAGAAGAGACATTCAAATTTCCATGTATCTTATCTGCCTCTACTACCAAATCATCAGCTTCATACTGGCTATCTATATCATCTTCATCACTCTTGTTTGCCCATGGGGCTTGGCGTGGCATAAAATCAATAGGTCTTTCCCCTAGTATCTCACCGAGTAATCTTCTTCTAATAAACGGTGTTATGTAACCAAGAACTGCACCCAACACAATCATGGAAATGCATAATAAAGCAACATTTTGTATAAACATCAAACTACCCTTCTATAACCCCTACGTACTTAAATAGTGTTTAATAATCAAATTTTGTTTTGGCTATTAGGTTCTTCTACCCAATGCCTTATCATTAATACTTAATTGTGATGCTTTTTTAATGGTGTGCAAATGAAATTTCTCAGATTATGAAGGTTTGCTTAATGAATATGAGAGTTAGAGTAAGGTAATACATTGCTGCTAGTGCATCACATACCTAACTTACAACACAATGTGTAGGTTAGTCATATCTGTTTATATCTGCATCCTGTAAGCCTGTATTCAGTATGTTTGCATTCAGACACGTTCCTAGCTATACGGGTAGACTATAAAGCGTGTCTAACAGTTATTCGAAAGTACTCCTGCATCATAGTCCTTACAAACCTAAAGTAAGATCCAAACGTGAGTTAGAACGGGCAGAAGCAGCAGGATTAGACCTTAGTAGTACTGAAATAGGCATTGAATTACAATGCTCACAGACAAGTAAACGCCGTGCAGAACAACTTCGTCAATTTTTACTTGGTTTGCATACAGCAGAAATAAATCAGCTCTTAAACATAGGGGGGCAAGAGGGTAGGCTCGAGCTATTAGTCCTCAACCGTGCTGATTGGCAAAAACTTTACAGATATCCTTACGGTCTCCCCTTTACCCGCAACCAGCCTAAAAAAGAAGGTAATACTCCCAGAGTCACCATCATCCTCTCAGCAAGTTATCCTGAGCGCATGCTTGCTAAATTCAACGATGTCTATTTACAAGCTGCTAAAGAAGGCTACACTTCACCCAGCAAAAATGTAACTGAATTTTTAGATATGCTCTCAGGGCATGAGTGGGGTCACGCCATTGCCAACCTTTCTGGTTTACGAACAGGCCTGCGCTGGTTTGACGAATTTCTAGCAACCTATATTTACTTGCTGGCGCTTGATAGTAGTGGGCAAGAAGATTTGAAAGAACGCTTTTTAAAATGGTCGGCAGTGAGTAGTTACGGTAGTCCAAGCAAACGTGATTTGGGTAGCTTTGAATTTCCAAAAGGTAAGCTGAATTTTTATGACATGCTTTGGTTTCAAGGTACGATGAGTTTACAAGCTGACGTGCTTTTTGAGAAGCAGGGTTGGGACTTTGTGTTTAACTTAAAAGAGCAATTGGAAGCAAATGGTTTAAAGTATAGTATAAGGCCTAAGAGGGGTGAGTTGACGAAAGTATTGATGGGGCTCGAGCCCGACTTCAAAGAGTGGTTCAGCCACTTTGCAAAAGATGCCTAATAAGCTATACCTTACTTAGGGTGAGTCCCAGTTAAGGTTGAAAATGGTTTTAGCACAAATAGAAGTTTTTTTGCTTTTTAAAAAACTTCCAAGGTGCGTCCCTGTGAACTGACATAAGCTAATGATTAGCTTATATATTTGTTCAACCTTTGGCGGGACGCACCCCCTTACTTAACAACCAACACAGGCACATCTGCGACCTGCAATAATTCATTCAGTACACCTTGCATAATCCGAACCAACCAGCGCCTATAAGCATAGCTACCCGTCACAATCAAATCGTAATCATGTTCCGCCACTTGCCTTGCGATAGTCGTAACAACATCACCCACAATAAGCTCTGACTGAAACTCAACTTCACGAATAGCAAGGTAATGTTGTGCTTTACCAAATGCCTCACTACTGGCACTATTATTTCCTATAATATGAATCATCTTAAACGGTACTTGCCACGCTTTAGAAAGATATGCCACGACCGATAGTGCTACTAAATTACTAGGGCTTCCATCAAATGCAAAAAGCGGTTTTTTAAACTGACTAACTGCCGAATTCTTCGTAGGTACACTCAAGACAGGTCGATAACTTTGACGCAGTAAGCGTTCGTAGCCTTCAAGCTTTGCTAAAGAAGCACCTTGTGGTGGAAAACTAAGTGGCGCAATAACCATATCCATCCAGCGTGAGCGTTCTGCAATCGCTGCTGCCACATCATCTCTAACAAAAGCGAACTGTGCTGACACACCAGCTTTTTTACAACGTTCTAAAAAGCCTCGACGAATTTTTTTCTTGTTACTAAAACGAGTATCGTCTGGATTTGGTCCAACCCCGTGTAAACCATAGAGTTTTGAACCCTCGTACTTGGCAAAGACAATTGCTTGTTCAACAGCCAACCAACCTGCTTCTGTACCTGTTACCGCCACCATCACATTTGTAAAAAGTTGTTTGACACTATTTTCATCAGTTTCACTTGCTTCTAAGGCTTCAATCGATGCATAGGTCTCTTTACTATCTGTTAGCTCGGGTAGTTTTAGTTCATCACGCAAACCTTCAGCTACACTATCTGTATCTAACTTCCAGCCTAGACGCTTTTCTAATTGTTGGTGCCAGTTTGCCATCCACAGATACAAATCAGCGACAGTACGTCCTTCAAAACCAGCCAGCAAGTTATTGGCTTTTATGAGTTCTACAGTAGGTAGGTATATACTACTGTACCAATCTTTAACAGCTTCTTTGTAAGTGATATCGCGCTTGAGTTTTAAACCCATGTAGTACTGGTGCAAATTTATGTGTTCAAGAAATCTATCGTATCTACCAGGTGCCGTTACTTCAATTTCAGCATCTGGAAAGTATGACTTTAAATCTGTTTCAATCAAAAAGTCAGCATATTCACCCTTGATGATTAAATCATCCAAACTAACATCTGGCGTAAGTGGCACTTTGGTCTGTACCTTGGTTACATAAGCTTCAATGGTATCGAGATTCATCTGCCGAGCTATAGATACCCGATGATTACCATCTCGTACAAAATAAGCTTGGTCAATTTGATAAACCTCAATGGGCGGTACACCTGTCATACCAAGCACTTCAGTCTTAACACCAGCCCAGCGACCAGCATCGCTATCGAGTCTTGGTAAAAAATTGTGAGTGAAGTCGTTATATCTTCCAACGCTACCAACAATGGCATCAAGCGGAATCTCACGACGTTCGATTCGACCTGTTTCTACAGCTTTTAGTTTCTTACGAATATCATCGTATGAAAACAAATGAGCAGAATTACCACGTAGCTGAGCAAATAGCTGCTGCATATCTGCACGTCTGCGGGCACTCTGAAAATCTGTTATTGCTTTGCTGTAGTCATTCTTA
>CALHRJ010000081.1 GCA_938038395.1 uncultured Deinococcales bacterium
TAACACTACTTCAGGTTGTTTTCGTTTCACGTTCATGAATCATGAGCTGTTCAAAGGACAGTGCGATCCAACCACTGATGAGCATGTCAAACCACTGTTCAACACCACTACAAGCCACCACGATATTACCGTAAACAAAAGAGCCATAAAATGGTAGGTCATCCTCTCTTAATGCGGAAGGGTGTTGGCTTTGTGCAACTATATTTGGCACACCCTCGCGCCATGCTTGCTTGGCCTTACTACGTGCAAATTCGTCAAACGGGAGTTCCCACATCTCAAGCGTTTGAATTGATTCCTGATACAAAATAGCATCTTCAAAACTTGCTTCCCAAGGTTTGATGCGAGGGTCCATAATAACGATGTGAAGCTCTTTACGGTTGGTACGCTGGAATAAAGTTTCAATCGCAGGCTTTACAAGTGTGACAGCTTCTGCTGCAATATCTTTATGACTTGCCATTACTTAGTACTCCCATTATTAAGCTCATCAGTCCTCAACCAATGAAGCGAAGTTTTGTTTGCTCACTATCCATTATTGCTCTCATTTTCTACCGCCGCATCATCAGCCACACGCTGTTCAATTTTGCGAAGTTGCTTAAACCTAATGTAGCTTGTTATGGCCATAAATACAGCCAAGAACAGAAAAATCGCACTGATTGGGCGAGTGAAAAAGATAGTTGGATCATCTCGTGACAACATGAGTGAACGACGCATATTCTGTTCGGCCATTGGACCTAAAATCAAAGCTAGTAGGATGGGAGACACAGGGAACTGGGCTTTACCCATGAAATAGGCTAAAACACCAATAGTCAAACCTAAACCAACATCAAAGAAGCTGAAGCGTATCGAGTACGAGCCTACGATGCATAGCAAAAAGATAACAGCTGTTAGAATCCTAGTGTCGATATTGATAAGCCTAGCAAACAACCTGGCGCCAGCAAGACCAACGATTAACAGCACGAGTTGACACAAAATCATGCCAGCAAAAATTGGATAGACGATATCAAGATGGTTTACAAATAGCAAAGGACCAGGCTGGAAACCATGTATGGTCAAAGCGCCCAGCAATACTGCAGTCACAGCGTCACCAGGGATACCCAAGGTCAACATTGGAATCATGGCACCGCCTGTTGCGCCATTATTGGCAGCTTCAGGTGCAGCAACACCTTCAAGCGCACCTTTACCGAATTCTTCAGGTTTCTTAGCAGTGCGTTTGGCTTCAGCGTATGCAATAAAAGCGGCTACATCAGCACCTAGTCCTGGTACACTTCCCGTCATGGCTCCCATACCTCCAGATTTAAACATTGTAGGTAGGAGTGAGCGAATTTCCTTGAGGCTAGGTAAGATTTTCCCAACCTTTGATTTTACCTGTGGCACAATTTGCATCTTCTCGATGTTATGAAACACCTGTGCGAAACCGAATAAACCAATCAGGGCGGGAATAAATGTGATACCGCCTAAAAGGTCATCGCTTCCGAAAGAAAAACGTGCTACGCCAGACAAAGGGTCTAATCCAATCGTTGTGAGTAACAGACCAAAAAGTGCAGCAATCGCACCTTTAAGCAAGGACACACCAGAGATGGAAATGATCATGGTGAGACCAAAAATAGCCAAAGCAAAAAACTCTGGTGGACCAAATCGCAGACCGAACTGTGCTATCTCTGGTGCAAGAAAAGACATGATCAATGCGCCGATTGAACCACCAATAAATGACGCGATTGTAGCAATGCCGATGGCTTTCCCAGCCTCACCTCGCTGCGAAAGTGGGTAACCGTCGAGCAAAGTTGCTGCTGCTGCTGGAGTGCCTGGCGTTCGGATTAAAATGCCAGAAATTGAACCACCGTAAATACCGCCTGTGAATATACCAAGTAACAAAAGTAGGCCTTGAACAGGTGGCAGACTAAAGGTAAACGGCACGAGCAAAGCGACACCCATAGTTGCTGTTAAGCCAGGAAGACAGCCAACTATAATGCCTGCTGCCACCCCAATGAGTATGTACATCAGGCTGTAAGGGTTGGAAAAAATAATCTGGAATGCATCCAGCAAATTAATAAGACTATCCATTTATCTAACGCTCATCCCTATAATCAAAAACTTTTAAGACTGTTATAGATAAATCCCTCTGGTAGGGGGATTTTTAAAAACAAGTGGAAAATACCGAAAATTAGCGAGGCAACAATACCGCTGACCAAAATACGCGTCAACTGACCCTTTTGGCCTAAAAAAGCCATGAGCACATAAAGAAAAAGTGCGGTTGCGATATAAAAGCCAATTAGCTTCATTAGCCCGATGTAAATCACACCCAGCGCAAGTGTTCCGCCAGCACGTATAAACCCTTGCCTATCGGTACTTTCAAGCGTAGTCAAGGAAATACCTGCAAGTCCTCTGATTATCAATATAGTTGCGCTAATGAACATCATGACAGACAGGGCTTTTGGGAAAAAGTCAGGTCCATAGCTGTTGACACCTCGACCAGAGTATTGACCTGCATAAAGATATACTGCCACACTAAATATGCACAGAAAAACGCCAACGCCAATATCTACAGATTTATTGTTCAAGATTGGTACCTCAGGATTATTCGCTATACGTTATAACCACTAAAAATAAAATGCTTAAAAATATTTTCTTCTGACAAGCATCTCCAAACACATCAACTGTTAAGCTATTTTCAGATTATGTTTGAAAATCAATCAAAGTGACAAATTAAAAAATGATTGTTTTAACTAATACCGTATTCAAAAAATATGTGATGGGAATAATATATTCTATATGTCTGCCCATCGTTATAGACTCGTTTATAAACTCGATATAAACAATGGACAGACATAAAAATCAAAACAGTAGTGTACTACTTATTCTTTAAGAAGACCAACAGCATCCAGTGTCGGTGCTAGAACTTCTTCCATATTGGCAAGGAAGCTTTCGTAACCTTCAGCATCTTCGTAAACCAATGCTAGGCCAACTTCTTCTGTGAATGCAACGAACTCTGGATCTTCGAACATCTTTTTGAAGCCTTCTTCGATAATTGCAACACGATCCTCTGGCACACCTTGCGGCAATGCTAAGCCACGCCAGTCAAGAACTGGTGCATCTATTTTGTAACCAGCTTCTTCAAGTGTTGGCACGTCAGGGAAAGCAGGATGGCGCTCTAAAGCATTTACAGCTAATATTCTAACTTCGCCTGCATCATAAAGCTGCTTCACTTCGTCAATACCTGTTGCTACTGCGTCAACGTGACCACCTAACATGGCAGCGCGTGTTGGTGCTCCACCATCAAATGGGATGAAGTTAAATTCTGCGTCGTGTAATACGCCTAAAGAGGCTGCTGATAAGTGCCAAGCTCCGCCTGCACCAGTATGTCCTAGCGATACCTCACCTGGGTTAGCTTGTGCAAATTCAATCAGCTCTCCTAATGTTGTCCACTCAGATTTTGAGCGAACACTAATTGCCGCAGAACTTTGATTCAACAACTGAATCAACTCATAATCGCGATAGCTAATGTCAGACAAACCCATAAGCTTGTAAGTACTAAGACCAAAGGTAATCATGCCAACAGAGTAACCGTCCGCGCGTGCAAGCTTAGCTGCGGTCATACCAACAACGCCACCACCACCTGTTTGGTTTACGACATTAACGTTTACACCAATATGCTCTTCAGCGTTTTTAACCAAAGCTCGAGCTATGGTATCTGTTCCGCCACCAGCAGACCATGGAACAATCAACGTAATATCTTTATTCGGGAAATCTTGTGCTGAGGCTGGTGCTGCAAAAATAAACAGTACTGCCAACAGGCATACGAACTTTTTCATGCTTGTACCTCCTAAAGGTGTTGAAAGTACGTATCAGAATACAAATTCTCAGTAGTTCTTAAAGAGATAATGTACGACATTACCGAACAATGTTTTTTATATGAGAACTTATATAGAAGTCTCTTTGTTTTTCTGTACGACAATATAGTACAGAAGATTGTATTTTCGTACTTTCTTTTGGTAGTATATGTTCGTCAATTGTATTTGTCAAGACAGCTGTGTTTGCATAGTATTTGTCAAGACCGCTCGTACATTTTTGTAAATCGGAAGAAAAATAAATCTAGAGTTAAGCTTCTAAAAACATGCTAAACTCATTTGTTATTCAAAATGCATCTGTATTCTTAAACACCAACCTATAGAAACTTCGTTAATGTAAAAACTATTGTTAGATGTAAAATAAACTATAAAAAGTATGTGAAAGAGGAATAGCTTTGAATCAAAAATTACGAGTACTCATTCACGGCTCTGGCTTTGCTGGCCAAGGTCATGCGCTTGCATTCAGAACAGCAGGTGCAGAGGTTGTTGGTATGGTGAGCCGAACTGAATCTGTTGTTAAAGATGTCGCCAAAAAATGTGACATCCTTTATGCAGGTACGAATTGGCAGCAGGCACTTGAGGAATTAAAGCCTGATATTATTAGTATTGGCACGCCTGGAGGGGCGCATTTTGAGGCTATATTGGCAGGGCTCGAGCACAACTGTCACATCTTCTGCGATAAGCCTATAACGGCTACTGCTGCCCAAGCTAAAGAACTCTATCTTAAGGCTAAAGAAAAAGGTGTAAAAACTGCCTTTGCTGCGTCTTATAGGTACATGCCGTATGTTACTTATGCTAGGCAACTCATTAGCGAGGGTTTAATTGGTGAGCCACAAGAGACCGAATGCATCTCGCACTATAATCTCGAACCACTCATTCCCTTCGGTTGGTCACACACTATAGCGCAAGGTGGTGGACGGTTAAACAACAACTTCGTTCATAAGCTCTCGATTATTTTACAAATGCTAAATGCAGATGTAGATTCTGCATTGAATTCAGTAACAGGAGAAACCCGTTCTGACATGCAGAAGGCACCTATCGTCAATGATGTACATGACTTTAGAACAAGACGAAACCACATTCCCGAAAATCCAAACGACCCAAATTTGCAGTGGGCAGATGTTGATTCAGAGTGGAGCTATACAGTTCTAGCAAAGCTAAATTCCAGCTTTGCCCCTACTCAGCCAGTTTCTGCACTCTTTAAACACAGTGGTTTGCAACCAAGATTTAATCAAGATTCTATTGCGATTTACGGAAGTAAAGGTGCTTTGCACATTGAAGGTTCTTATGCTCAAGGACCACTGTATTACTATGACAAGTCTCAACCTCAAGCAGGTTGGAAAGAATATGAACTACCTGCGGCCATTACTGAAGCCCTTCCACCTATAGAAACAGATACCGAACGAAATTGGGCTTGTTTAGCTCAAGAATTCACTAATGATATTCTTGGAGAGAGCTTTCAGCCTTATCAAACATTTGAAGATGGTTGGAAATACCAAGAAATTATCGAAGCGATTCGCACACATATATAGATAAGTAAAATACACCAACCTTAGGCAGGTAAATCTTGTGAACACTAATAATAGAACAATAGAATTAAGCCCCGATGCATTTAAGAAACTGCATCACATATCAACAGCTACACTTACAACCCAACTAATCAATCGAGGATTTCAAAACACATTTCTAACCCTAACTCCCTTGAGTCCACAAAAACGCATGGTTGGCTACGCCTTCACGCTTCGCTATGTACCCATGCGAGAAGACATGGCTGATAAACAATACGACAATGATGTCAATGTACAACGTGTCGCTGTGGAGGCTACTAAAGAAGGTGATGTGCTTGTTATAGATGCGCGTGAAGATATCCGTGCAGCATCCTTCGGGCATATTTTAGGAACAAGACTGAAAGCCAAAGGTATAGCAGGACTTGTTAGTGATGGCGCACTGCGTGATACGCCAGGCTTTAAAGAGTTAGGACTACCTACCTATATCAAAGCACCTCATGCGACAACTTCTTTTGTGATTCATCATCCCCTCGAAATGAATATACCTATTGGCTGTGCTGGAGTATTGGTTATGCCAGGAGACGTAATTGTGGGCGATGGTGAAGGTGTCGTTGCCATACCTGCGGAGGTTGCAGAATCTGTAGCCCATGACGGTTACGAACAAGAGTTGCGAGAAGAATTTTTTGCACTAAAGGTATCTAAAGGTGCAAGCATTAAAGGTGTCTATCCTCCTAATGAAGAAACCTTAGCAGAATTTGCAATATGGCGAGAAAGTAATAGTCAGTTTCCAGTCCAAGATAGTTAAGAAAATAAAAGGAGTTACAAAATGTCCTTAGTTGCTAAATTTTTTGCTGCGTTAGCTGGAATTATCCATGTTCTATTCTTTTTAATGGAAAGTGTATTTTGGTTAAATCCAACAGTACATTCAATATTTATGGTTGATAGCGTAGCAAGTGCAGAAATACTAGATGTGTACGTCAAGAATCAAGGATATTATAATCTCTTTCTTGCCATTGGTATGTTTGCTGGATTGTTGTTAGTAAATCGAAATCATGCTGTGGGTAGGGCACTCGTTACTTATATATGTTTAGTGATGGTTGGTGCAGC
>CALHRJ010000082.1 GCA_938038395.1 uncultured Deinococcales bacterium
GGATGATTCTAGGCTTTTAGGGAGTCGTTTGTCAATAGTTTTAGAAGCTAGGGTGCATCCAATCCAAAGGTTGAAAATAAATGTATCACTAATAGAATTTTTTTTGCTTTTTAAAAAACATGCAAGGTACGTCCTTCTGAACAGGTAAAATCTCATGATTAGCTTAAATATTTATTCAACTTTTAGTAGGCCGCAGACAGAAGACATGTTTGTATTTGAAAAATGCATACCTCTAAAGGTTCAGAAGTTTTGACAATCAAAAGACAATTTATAGAAGTGGTGAAGAGTTTAAAGTCACTTGATAATTTGCTACTAGAGTTACTATTTCAAAAAGTAAAACCGCCAAGAAATTTCTTGACGGTTTTGAAAAACGCTATGCTGTATCTATTCTTAGAGTGTACCCGTTAGTTAAAAGGTGCATTCTTTTGCTCAATGTAATTAATCATATTTGTCCAGTAACTACCTAAGTCGAGCCAAGGATTTGGAATAGTTGCATTTGTTACAAATACATAATCTATTTTTCTAGCATAGGCTAAATCTATAGCTTGTTTAGTAGCTGCTAAAGTATTGCTTGTATGAATCATAATAGATGTGGCAGCGTCGGTACTGGCACCTTGATAGCCGAATACAGCAAAGTCTTGCCATTTGTCTTCATAGAATTCATAAATTAGTGCAATGTTACAGAACTCATTTGTGATCGGGATTTGGATATTAGTACCCGCATTCACAACAAATTTGCCTGGACCAAAAGCTTGTTTTGCATAAGTACAAATATCTGTGTAGTAGTCAGCTTCGGCTTGGTTTGACACTTTAATTTCGTCGAAGAAAACACCGTCAATACCAACACAGTTTTTGAATCTATCAATACGTTCTTTTACTGTGGCAGTTGGGGTTGCTGTATACCCTGTTGGTATATAACCTATAGTGTCAACCTTGTTTGTTTGCAACTTTCCTAACATTGTTTTGAAAGCAGTTTCTTGACAGCCTTCGATACCACCAATAACTGGATTGACAACTACAGTTGTTGGAACTTTTTGTGCTGTTGCTATAACTTGGTTCCACGGTCTAATATCTTGTGCAGGATCTATGTAGATCGGCACCAACATTTCTAAAGGCTTGACAGGTGCATATATGATTTCATCTGCTGTTGGTGCTGGTGGTGCAGAGCTTAAGTAGCAGTAATCATATTGTGCAGCAGTTTCCGTATAGAAACCAACAGTGATGTATTTGGAGTTTGCTGGTGCTACCAAAGAGACACGCCATTGACGTTTGCTCGTGTTCAAGGACTGTGCTTTAGATGCTAGACTTTGGTAATTAACATCAAGCATGTTTAAAGTAAATACGCTGTACAGCGGTAGATCCATACTACCATTACAGGTTAATGAATATGTTTTGCCAACTTCAGCATTTATTTGTTGGAAAAAGCAAACACCTGGTGAAGCATTTAGTTGACCGCCTGTGATAGTTGCGTTTGTTGGTGCGCAGTTGGTCCAACCTGCTTGAGTTGTGAAACTTGGGTTTGTAAGCAAGTTGTTTGGTAAGTGGACCGCTTCATTTTCTAGTTCTGGTGTTTCAGTACTTAAATAGCAATAGTCATAAACTGCAGCAGTTTCTGTATAAAAGCCGACTGAAACATACTTAGTATTGGCTGGCGCCACTAAGGATACTGTCCAGTCACGACTGTTGGTATTAAGAGCTTGTACTTTTGTTTGTAGGCTTTGATAATTAACATCAAGCATGTTTAAAGTAAAGATACTGTAGGCAGGTAGCGGTCTATTACCCTTACAGGTTAACGAATATGTTTTACCAACTTGAGCCGCTACTTCTTGATAAAGACACATACCTGGTGAGGCATTTAACTTTCCACCTGAAATGGTTGCATTTGCAGCTGCACACTTAATCCAACCTGTTTGTGTTGAAAAACTTGGATTTGTAAGTAAGTTGTTTGGTGCAAGGAATAATTCGGTATCTAGCTGTTCCGTTTGTGGATGACTATTTGGATAAGGGAATAAACTGCCATCTGGCAAGGGAACAGGTTTTGACATGGTATTGATTGTCAAGAAACAGTTTTCGTGAGTTGTTTTTCCTTCACCGTAAAAACCAACCGCAACATAAGCTGTTCCTGCTGGAGCGACTTTAGCCAAGTCGAATGTTTTAAAAGTATTTGAATCTATTGTTGTTGCATCGGATGCTATTGGCGCCCAAGCACTGTTTAGCATAGAGAGGGTTAGTGTTGCATAAACACCTGTATCAGCCTTACTACTGCAGCTTAATCTATAGTCCGCACCTACTCGTGCTTCTACAGTTTGATAAATACAAGCTGTGGCAGTTGTATTTAAGCTTCCAGAAGCAATTGTGTAAGCTGCTGCGTTGCCACAATTGGACCAATTACTTTGGGTATCAAAGCTTCCATTTGGGAGCAGTGTAGTTGGATCAGGATCTGGAATGTTCGGTGATTCTGAAACAAAAGAACAATCGTCTACAACAATTGCGCCGTCAGTGTAAAACCAGATTGCTGCATAACCACTGTTGGCAGGTGTTGTAAAGGTTGAAGTATATTCAACCCATGTTGTGCCAGTAATTTGATTTTCAGGTGCTTGAGCAAGGTTAGTAAAACTACCATCCATGACGCCGAAGCCCATGCCTGACCAACCTGTTGTGTTACTTAGTTTGACTTTACAGCTTAAAGTGTAAATTTTGTCAGGCTGAACAATAACATCTTGGTACATACACCCAGTTGCTAGAGATAATGCAAGACCATTGACTGAGTCATTGCT
Source organism: uncultured Deinococcales bacterium (assembly GCA_938038395.1). Classification (GTDB taxonomy): domain Bacteria; phylum Deinococcota; class Deinococci; order Deinococcales; family Trueperaceae; genus CALGZD01. The sequence goes on from CALHRJ010000082.1 coordinate 2,778, forward strand.
GGTAGTTATGACAGCGGAATCACAGGATTTTACCCATGAATTAGTACCACTTTCAAAACTTGGATTAGCCAAAAGGTTTGGACCTGTGGCGGTAGCAACAAGTGGATTTTCAAGGCGAGCTGTTTTCAACTCAGACATAACGTCTGGTGTTACGTTACCGATTGGTATAGATATCTTTTCGGTTAGTTGAGTTTCGTTTGAGTTTGATGGATTAACTGGAGGAACGTTTGCTTGTTGGCATGCAGTTACAAAAGTGAATATTGCCAAACAAAAAAAGAATCTCCCAATAACTTTATTGAGATTAGCGGACATAGTTTTTTTCTCCCTAAAATTTGCTTTCGCAAAAACTTTTCCCTGAAGCGTCATTGCTTCATTAATACTTATCTTTCATTTTGGACGAAGCATTAGTGCAAATGCTAAGAGTGATGTTCTAGTGTTACTTAGAAGGCACTCACATATGAGCATTTTTAGTTCTACAGACTTTCTTAGCTATCACAAACTGCTCTAAATGTAAAAATGATTAACCATAAAATAGGAATTCTCATCAGCATATTTTCTTAAGAGTTGAAATTTCCTATGGTTTTTTAGAGAGCTTTTAACATTATGTTTTACTATTGTAGGTGCTCCGATAGCTCTGATATTTTTTCAGTTCGCACTACCTTTGGTTACTTTGTTCTTTTGTTTGTAGTAAGTTAAAACAAATCTGTAGCTTACATCTGGCTATAAACTATTTAGGCTAGGTGGGAAATTCTAGAAATTCAGTTTGAAGTTTCTGATTAAACTATTTTTAAAGCACTTAATTCTAAATAAAAGAGGAATCACTATAATGTCTTCAGATAACCTAGATAACCTAAACAATCAATGGCGTGAAGATGGTGTTCGCATCATCCCTAAAGATAAATTAGATAAAAATACGGCTTCGACTATGGGTATGCAACGAGCAGTTGCAATTAATAAAGCAATGGCTGGAGCAAATAATCTTTGGGCAGGTACTGTAGATATCAGTGCAGGTGCTAAGACAGGCGCACATCACCACGGAGAGCTTGAAAGTGTGATTTATGTTGTGAGTGGTCGCGCACGTATGCGTTGGGGAGATAAATTACAATACGTAGCCGAAGCAGAGGCAGGCGACTTTATATTTATCCCACCTTTTGTACCGCATCAAGAAATGAATGCAAGCTCTGAGGAGCCTTTGCACTGTGTGCTGGTACGAAGTGACCAAGAAGCTATTGTAGTGAATTTGGATATTCAATCTGTAGAAGAGCCTGAGGAAGTACTTTGGGTTGGACCTAACCATCCTGCGAAAGAAAGTTAGTAGGTTTGACACAGTACTTTTTTCTTTTAAGTGTTAGTCGTGAAATATTGGATTTAACTGACTTGATTAGGACTCCATATTTCTTTTAGGTTTTTGCGAAAAAAGCTGTTTAATTTTTCTATGTCGATTCGGTCTGCCATAACATCGAACTCTTGATCAGCAAGTCGTTCCATCTCAGATTCTAAATAGGTATTGATTGATGCTATTTTTGGACCAGCATCAAGTTCAGTGCCTAGTTTCTTTTGTTCGATGAGTGCGTATATGTCATCGATGAGTGCTTGATCAGTTAGAATTGTGTCGACTAAAGTTTGAAATTCGGTTGGGACGATGCCGAGATTGCGCTCGAGCCACCTCACTGCCAAAAGGGGACGTAATACGTAAAAATATTTCTTAACCCGAACTGTTTCACCTTGTAAAAAACTACGATAATTTGACTTTGCCATATTGTAGTAGTGATAAATGCAAGCCTTAGCCGAATAGCCAGTTTTAGCAAGGTCACGCATGTCTTGGGCAGTTGCATAGTCGTCTCTATAAATGATTGGTGAGCCAAGCCACTCCAAAAGGGGAGGGTTAGATTTATAAAAGAGCTTAAGTGCTTTTCTTAAGTCCCAACCGCTAACATCAAGAATATCATTGATGGGTTTTTCAATTACGTCACGTTTGTTTTCAACATTGACCGATAAGTACCAGTCTGGTTCATTTGCATAGATAAAGCGGACATCATAATCACTATCTT
>CALHRJ010000083.1 GCA_938038395.1 uncultured Deinococcales bacterium
AGGTACAAAGTCACCATCGCCACTAGCGAGTACAAGTACATCTAAGTGTTCCCAGTGCCGCACCATATCAGCAGCAATGCCCATGTCCCAATCGCCTTCAAGCAGTTCATTGCCACTATCATCTTTAAAAACTTCAACCTGACGGCTTTTTACACGATAGCCTATGTCTCGTAGTTTGGTCATAAAGCCATGTGCACTACCATCTCGATCTACTGTGTAGGCAATTGCTTGTTGCAAACGTCTGCCACAAACTGCTAACTCTAGGAGCTTTTGGTAGCTAATCGTTTTTGCATAATTATCTTTTGCGCTGTAGTAGAGGTTTTGAGTATCTACAAAAAAACCAATACGTTGTTCTGGCCATTCGCCTTGTAGGAGTTTTAGTTCTGAAGTTGTGATGACTGCCATGTGATAGTATACAACTAGAATTAGTAACTTTACAGAAGCCATAATGAGCTTATCCAAGACTCATGACTTACTTATTGACGTTACAAATGGGTGTAACAAAGGAACGTTATAACGAAATTTTCAGTTCCTGCAGACGATACAAGAGTGCTCATTTATTTAGACTTGGTAAGTGCACTCGCTCTCTTATAAGTTATGGTCAATATAGTTATTTATAGTTTTAAGAAGTGCTAAGTTCTGTTTCTGATTAGTGGTTACTCTAATCATCGGTAACAAAAAATATGGTGTTTGATTTTCAAACTGAAAAACGCAGATGATTTATTTGAATCATCTGCGTTTTTACTACTTAAGTGCTATCTAAACATACTAAATTTACATGCCACCTAAAGTTGCATTAAATAACCAGTCATTATCTTTTTTAGCACCATGGCAACCAACGCAACCAGCAGGTGCGCCAGCAGCATCTATTGTGCCGTCTGGTTGAACTTTTGCCCAAAACCAGTCTCCAGCATCAGCATTAAAGCCTTCTTCCATCTTAACCATGATGGTTGTTGCAGCTAAAACCTTTTCAGGTGTGTAGTTCTGCTTAGATACGAATGAACCTACTGGAAGCTCGGTCATACCATGCTGGATTGCATCGTAAGCGATGTTATTCACAAATGTGCGCAGTATAGCACCGTGTGGTGCTTGACCTTCGTAGAAACCTGGTTCAACCCCTGGCTCATAGTGCCATGTGTATTCGTAGGCTTGGCTTTCTAAAATGCCCATGAACTTTTTGGTTAGCTCTTCTGGATCAGCATCTCCCTGTGCGAGCACAGTTGGAGCGAGTAATCCAAAAAGAAGCACTGTGATGAACATAAAGTTTTTCACGACTTTATTCATAAAAATGTTCCCTTCTGCATTAGGCCAACAACGAAATGAGAAAAAAGTTAGGTGTGAGCTGACTTTATTCACAGATTAGTTGATGGATTTCCTAATTGACATGCTCTTTCATTATCTTTTTGACTGAAAAAATTGTATGTTAAATGTACGACGCTACAGAGAAACTTTTGCTGAATCATTTTATTTTCCGTTGGCGTTAGAAACGCATCTATCGCAAGGTAAGTTCATTTCCTAAAGGACCTTAAATTATGCTTACAGTTACAGTATGAGTATGTCCTTTGCTGCGCTTGCTATAATCAATACATGAGTAATATTCCTGAAATTGATGTTAATGAAGCAAAAAGTAGAATTGAAGCGGGTTCAGTCTTGGTAGATGTCCGTGAACAAAATGAATATGACCAAGAACATATTGCGGGTAGTCTACTTATTCCATTGTCTGAATTTGAAGCGCGTTTTGAAGAATTACCTAAAGATAAAGAGTTAGTGATGCAGTGCCGTAGTGGTGCACGTAGTGGTCAAGCAACGGAGTTTTTGAATGCACAGGGTTACAACGCTGTGAATATGACTGGTGGCATATTAGCTTGGGCTGCTGCTGATCTAGGAACTGAATAGTACAAATTTTTTAAATGTCAGCTTTTTTAGCGATTGATAGCAGTACCGCGCATCTCTGTTTGAGTCTTGTTTTTGATGGCAAAAATCATGACGTTAAACAACTAGATTTTTGTGAAGAGGTTGGGCGGGACCATGCTAAACGGATGATTCCTGAAATTGATTTATTGATTTCAAGTGCAGGTCTAGAGAAGCGTGACTTGACTGCTATTGCTGTAGGGGTTGGGCCTGGATCCTATACTGGTGTGCGAGTGGCTGTTGCGACAGGAAAGGGATTAGCTCGAGCCCTATCCATCCCTCTTTATAGCTCTCCAACACTTGAAGCCCTTGCCGTAACTGCAAAAACCCAAAACCCAAATGTGATAGCAACTATGGACGCCAGACGAGAACATGTTTACGCTGCTAGTTATCATGTGGGAAATGATCAAGCACGCCTAACAAGCGAGATTGAAAAAATTAGCAATACTGAACTAGAGCATAGAATCGAAGCACAAAATCTGTACTTGGTGCAAGATGCCATACCAAATGCAAGCTATATTGCTAAACAAGCCAAACTAGCTTTTGAGGCAAAGCAAGCACCAACAGTTGCTCATGCGATTTACCTTTAGAAAATTGTGCTGATCACGTTTAGGTTTAACTAGCTTGACGCAAAAACAGACCTAACTCGGTTGATTTGCTAACGGCAGCCATGCGGTCATTAACACCAAGTTTGTCATAGATTGCTGTGAGATAGCTCTTTACTGTCTCTGCAGAAAGACCTAGTGTACTGGCTATTTCTTTGTTGCTATAGCCTGCTGCTACCAATGCCAGAACATCCATTTGACGGTTGGTGAATTTTGGCATATTTACGGTAGGTAGCCATTGTCTTTTTGGTTCTGCGTAAATTTTATGTATATGACTAGCAAGTTTGCTTGGATTTGTTTCTTTAGAAAAGAAGCCATGTGCGCCTGCATCTTGTGCAGCTTGGATAATTGCTTCACTTTCAAAGGTTGTGAGCATAATCACGATAGCTTCTGGTTGTTGTTCTCTAACTTGTTTACAAACTTCAATGCCATCTAGTCCAGGCATTTTGATGTCTAGAATAAATACATCTGGTACATGCCTGTCTGCTTCTTTTAAGGCTTCGAGCCCATCGCTTGCTTCAGCAACGATTTCAAAACCCGCTTCTTGCAGCGCAAACTTCAAGCCCATTCTAAACAATGGATGATCATCTGCAATTAGTAATCTAAGCATGGGCCCTCTCCCTAAACTGTGTTTAAGACTTTGCTAAAGCGTGTGAGTTTGCGTTCTTTATCTATAGAATCGCAGGAGTCACATTTTTAGGCTTTTAAGAGATGGGCTTTGCAGCCTTCCTACAGATATAGTCCATTTTGCCCCAGAACTATAGCGTAGTATTTTAACCTCTTAGGTCTGACCTTTTAGGTCTTACACAGGAGTCTAGTTTAGGGCTTAAGCTATGACTATGATATTACGAAAATGCTCAGATAGCGTTAGGGCTTAGTGCTATGAATAATATCTAAAGTCCTGATTAAAATAAGGTGTGTTTAAAAAATTGTTATGAAAAGTGTGTTTCTAAAGCACAAAAGCTGGAGCCATTTGTAGACTCCAGCTTTTTAAAAATTCGTAGATTTAAGGCTTATTCATCAACACGATGACTTGAGAGGTGGGTGCAACCGCAGATTGGCATCTGAAGATAACCTTCACCAATCCAAGAAATATAGTATACGGTTGCCCTTGGTGGTTTATGAATTACGCTTCACTTAAAAACATGCTACTAACCTTAACAACTGCTATTTTGTGGATGCACTCTGTGAGTGGTGATAAGTGTAGCGGGATATCGCTTCACTTAGTTGATGCGACTAGCTCATAAGAGCCCCAACCATATGCATAAGCAGTTGTGACTTTAACTAGGTACTCAGTATCCGCTGCCACAATAAAGTTTAGACTTGACATCTGATAGTTATCTTCAAAATCGTCATTCTCGGCAACGTATGCACCGTTGGTTGCATCAATCAGATAGATATAGGTATCAAATGCGTCACTTTCAACAGAAACTGTGAGTTCTTCACCACCAGTAAAGGTTGGTAGTTTGTAGTAGTTAGCTAGAAACTCTACCTCATTTATAAACGCGTCAGGACCTCTATCAAGTTCACCCTCTGTGCTCGAGCCTTGAGTAAGATCAAAAAAGTCAGCATTAATATATTTATCACCAGGATAGCGTTCAATTGAATAAGTTTCAAAAGACTCAAACTCTTCAGAGATAGCCTCGCCTGTAGTAACGTCTATACTAAATTTACCACTCCAATCACTGAAGTAACTAGTTGCTTCCATAACATAAGAAACACCTTCTTCAACTAGGAAACTAATTTGTGATTCATTGCTTTCTTCAGAGTATTCTTTGTCTATAGTGTCCATTATGACCTCTGAACTAGCTCTATCATCACCTTCTTGAATAAGGAACATATAAGTATCGAAGTCTTCACTATCAAGCGTCACTGTGACGATTGAGCCAATCGCTAAATCAGTTAGAGCGTAGTAGGCTGAAGATAGGTCTGGCGTATCTACGATTTCTGGACCAAGTGTATCACTTAGGCTTAATGAGTTAAGGTCTGACAAATCGAGTTCTGTTGCAGCGATATTATCAATATCTTCAATAAAGAAATCGCTTAAGACTAACTCATAGCTTCCAGTTTCAGCATTGCCCACACGACTTGTGGCTTTCACTAGGTATTCAATATCTGCTTCTGCAACAAAGCTTATGCTTGACATTCGGTTTTGGAAGTTATTCTTAAAGTTGTTATTCTCTTTGAGAATAGTGCCATTGCTTGCATCAATAAGGTAAATATAAGTATCGAAATCTTGACTTTCAATAGAAATAGTGATGTCTTCACCACCAGTAAAGGTAGGTAATCTGTAGTAGTCTGCTAGCGTATTTAGAATTCCACTGGCAAAATTTGAACCTATTTTAAGCGTCCAAGAAGAGTCAATAGAATAGACCTCAGCTGGGTAAGCTTCAAAAGATTCCTGTGCTTCAGGTATACTATTATCTTCACGTACTTGTATACTATAGTCACCTACACCAGAGCCTGTTAGGCCTAGAACATATGAAGCGTCCTCTTCAACTAAGAAGCTAAGCTTTGCTTCTGTAGTATCAGGTAAATAACTATTGCTTTCTAGGATTACTTCTGAGCCCTTATCACTTTCCTGAATTAGGACCATACGGGTGTCAATGTCTTCACTAGCTAGAGTTACTGAAACAATTGAATTAACTTCCAAATCAACTAGAGGAAGAAAGCGTGATGATGGTACTACGAAATCTGCTAGTTCTGAACTAAGTGTGCCACTTAGTATTGTTGGAGTGCGTTCAAGCTCAGATAGTTTGAGTTTTGTTGGTGAGAAGCGGTTAAGGTCTTGTCCAAAGATTGAATTGAAGTTATTATCTGTTGTTTGTGCAAAAGCTTGTGTTACCCCTATAAAAAACAAGCTTACTAGCAAAATAACACTACGGTAGTGTTTTAAAGCCATACCAAAAACCTCCTAAAGTGCTCGAGCGCCTAAACTTACCTAGTCCACTTAACTATGTGAGATTTAGAACTAATATTTATTTGTATCTATATATAAATAATTCGAACCTATATTAATTATCTTAAAGCAGATATCATTTAGCTATGTTATCTGGAGCAAGTTCATTAAAAACTTCTAGAGTAATCAGTTCTTTTAGGTTTGTGTGGAGTTGGAAGTGTCTTTGTTTGTTGAGTTGTTGAGCCAGTAATAAAGTGTGGAAGTCCTTTTGCTAGTATTGGGGTTTTGTCCTTGCCTAATGTGTACAATAAAAAAAGCTGGAGCCTGCAAATGGCTCCAGCTTTCTAAAAAAATTCTAAATTCTAAAGTTTATAAATTCTAAAGCTTACCAGTCAACACGATGAAGTGAGTGACGGTAGATTTCGTTTTCGCTTACTTCACTATGACCTTCGCCATACCCTAAGTTCTCTGCAATGACTTGCATAGATTCAGGGATGAGATCGGTTAAGTGTAGGATTTCGCTAAAGCTTGGAATAAGTGCTTTTAGTTCTTCGTCACTTAGAACCTCAACTTCAGGAATCATAATAGCTTCTGTACCATCAACAGCAGCAGCACTAGCATCCATTGCATCGCCTAGACCTGTTAGGGTTAGTTCATATGCGCCAGAACCAGAACCATCAAAGCTTGTCGCTTTGACTAGGTACTCAGTGTCTGCTTCAGCAACGAAGCTTACGCTTGACATAGAGTAGCTACCTTCAAAGTCATCATTTTCTGCGACATAGCTACCATTGGTTGCGTCAATCACGTAGATGTAAGTATCGAAGTCTTCACTTTCAATAGACACTGTGATTTCTTCACCACCTGCAAAGGCAGGTAGTTTGTAGTAGTTGGCTAGCACTTCTGCATTGCCTACGACTAGTTGACCTTCTGCGCTCGAGCCTACAGCGAGTAGTTCAGGAACGCCCGCATACTCTACAGCATAAGCTTCAAAGAATTCAAAGTCTTCAGAGATTGCTTCACCAGCACCAACAGTTACGCTAAAGCTACCACCAGCATCGCTGCCATAGCTTGTTGCTTCAACGATATAGTCTGCGCCTTCTTCAACCATAAAACTGACCTGAGATTGTTCATAGCTACCTGCATAATCATCGTTATCTATGATGACCTGAGCACCACCATCAGCTTCACGAATGAGTCTGATATAGGTGTCGAAGTCTACACTGTCTAGTGTGGCGGTAACGACTGAACCAACGTCTAAACCATCAAGTAGATAGTAAGCAGATGTTGTTGTGCTAGTATCAGTATTTTCAGGTAGCGCCAGTGTTTCAGTTAGTGTTGTTGAGGCTAGAGCCGATAGCTCGAGCTCGGTTGCTGAGATGCTACTGAGGTCTTCGTCAAAGAAAGAGGTTGTCGTGTCGTCAATGAAATCGAAGTCATCATAGGAGCTGGTTTCCATGGCAACGTCTAAACCAGTTTTCAAAAAGAAAGCTGCTGGCTGACTAAAGAGACCGATAAGTTCAGAAGATGCATTCCAGAAGGCAGGCGTATTGACATAGCCACGCATAGGTGTACCTGCGCTCGAGCTAACGATGCTTTGGTAATCTGGATGCGCTGCAATGCTTTCGATATTGCCTAAAGAGACATCAATGATTTTTTCAATTGCATAAGCTGGTGAAGCAGTAACAAGGTTATTGCCAATATAAGTTACAGCAACATCAGTATTCATGCTCATACGGTAACGGGTATATTCGACCCCATTATATTCTTCTTTAGATGTAGCAACATAAGCAAGCGTCTCGATTGAGAACTCGTCTTGTGGAATCATTTCCATCATGCTAAGCACCATTGGCCATAGCTCTAAGAAAGATGCAGCAGCTTCTTCAGCAGCTTCAATACTTTCTACAGGGAAAATGATAGCTTGTGCAGGTTGATAGACCAAGGTTGATAACTTCTGACTTGCTACTTCCATATTGATTGTATGAACTTCTGAGCCCAACCAATCAAAAAGAAGAACATCTAGATCAACACCAAACTGCCCTGCTAAAAGTTCTTTAACATTCATTGGACCGACCATATCTTCAAGATCATCAACCCATGTTTGTAAGTAGTCAAAGAATTCTGATACTGCTAGATATTGTGATGACACACTGACGCTGTCGATAGGTGCTAGGTCAGGGACACTAACAGAGCAATCTGTACAGAGCATAAGTTTTGCCAAATCAGGATCGCCACCTTCTGGGTTAGCTGAAAGTACAGATTGTGCTAGTAAGCCTTCTTCAGACTGGCTAACACTGCCTACACTTGTACCAAGTGTTCTAAGAACAGACATGCCACGATCAAAGAGGATTTCTAAGCCAGGTTCGCCTTCAACAACAAGACCCTTAAAAGGACTAACGATATCTGCAATCGCTGCAAAGTCAACAGCAAAGCGTAGTCCATCAGAACTAATTTTGCCATTTGCTGCAAATAGTGGAGAGCTTGCAAGACTTGCTTCATCTGAACCGCTGCTTAAGCGTGCGACTGTACGTGCTGCATTTGGATCAGTGCTTAGGAAGAAAACCCCATTGTTTGAGCCAATAATAACTGGCATTTCGCCACCGTCATTGACTACATAAAGGCTGACATCGCCCTCTTCGAGCACTGTGACGCTCTCTTCACCCATTTCTGTTTTTGCACATTCAAGAACTGTTTGTTGAACTTGAAAAGCAGTGCTTGACTGGTCTTCACTGAGTCTTGTAATTGCAGTTGCAGCTGGGATAGGAGAAGCACCAAATCCTACTGTAAGGATAGCTTCGTCGCCAAAGAGCGCAAAGTTATCAAAATCAATATCTGCGATTGCTGGACAGTTTTCTGCGATTTCTGCGTAGGCTGGACCTTCACCATTTGCGAAGCCCCTAACACCTGCTACGATTTCAGCAAAATCAGCAGCGTCCATATCCATTTCGTACAGGATTTCGTCCAAAAGACCTGTTTGCTCAGCAAGGGTGACAAGATTTTGAAGGGTTACATTGGCACTTTCCCAATCAAGGGCTTCTAAATCCGCTATAAGGTTGTCAGCAGACCAATTTTGAGAATCTATAGATAATGCAATAACTGCATCTGCTGGTGCGACTGAACTTAAGTCAGTGCTAGCAGTTTGTGCGAATGCTTGTGTTGCCCCTAGGCAAAACAAACTTACTAGAAAAACGAGTGTACCGTAGCTTTTTAAAGCCATACCAAAAAACCTCCAAATGTGCTCGAGCTCAGAGTCTAAGTAACTACTTGGACTATAAGGTTAACAGTTGCATATACCTATATATACAATGCTTCGAGCCAATCTTACTTATCCTAAAACAGATATCATTTAGTCACGTCATCCACATCACATTTATATACAACGGCTTTTGTTAAATGTACTTAGTAATAACAGTAGACTAGCTAATGGACTAAGCAAGTGAACTAGCAACCGAAACTTAGATAGGTGACTTAAATGAGAGTTCTAAAGATGAATTAATCTAAGCACGTATGTCACCGACACAGTTGTAGATGCTTAGACTAGCTATATAAATTAGATAGCTAAATTGCATGAGAAGTATACTAAATTCTATAGCTAAAACTTACATATAGTAGTTAGTAATTAATCATGACTTAACATATGTAACGACCAACTCTTCTGAGTAGTTATTCATTAAACATATTCGATTCTTAATGCTTAGATATTTGTCCTTTAGAATATATAGAGTTGATATCTACAAAACTTTTAGGAATATACTAGAAATATACATAGCAACTTAAAACAACTTAAAATCATGTGGCAGACAAGTAGTTAGTATAGTTAGACCTTTTGATAGCTATAAGTCGTGCACAACCTAACTATCAATTACTTACATCTAATAGCGTACCTTAGGAATCTAGTCACAACCTCATTCAAAAGCATGAGGTGAAACTAAGTAGCTTTAGTCTGATTCGCAAAGTAATGAACAATACTTAAGTATAGTTGCTAGTCTAGAGAAAACTAATTAACGTTAGCTACTTAAACAGTTAGTCAAGCATGTTGTTAGTCAAAAGATTTTTTAACTAAACGTTATGATGCAATCATACTTATTGTATTAAGTTACATTATCTGATTAGACACTAAACCTATACAAGATTGAATATTCGTTACGACTACAGCTTCAAAATTGTCAAACATAAGTTTGCCTCAGTACTTAAGTGTTAATCTTTAGGTATGAAATTAACACAGCCATTTACAAAAGCGCCTGAAGATGCTCAAGACCGTAAAGCTGTTGAGCCAGTTATATGTTATCCAGTTGATAGTTTGGAGCAGCCAGAGCTCGAGCTCTACCAGAACTCTCGCCAAAGCGCAGAAAAGGTCAGCGAAGTTTTAGTAAAGCCTAGAACTGCCGAATGCTTCAACGTGCCCGCAGGTCATTTTTTTCGAATTACATCTGTAGAAGGTTCACAAGTTGGAGATTTGAACCTGTGGAATGCAGAGAATCTTTTTGAGCGTTTTTACAGTGGTAAAACTAGAGCCTTACACGGCACTCACCTAAGTACAGGCGATAGGATGTGGTCATCTTTTCCAAGCCTACGCCCTATGGCAACGATTGTTCATGACACACTAGATTGGTATGGTTTTGATGAATTTGGTGGCTCAGTCCACGATGTAATAGGTACACGTTGTGACCCGTATACCAACAACCTTTTAAGTGATGGTGGGCAATATCACTATTGCTGCCATTCAAACTTAACCAGAGCATTAGCTGAAAAAGCTAATTTGTCTTTAGAAGAAGCTGAGCTGCATGTTCACGATGTTTTGAATGTGTTTATGTGTACAGGCTTTACCAGAGATACAGGTCAGTACTTTATGAAAGCCAGTCCTGTAAGACCAGATGATTACATAGAATTTTTTGCGGAAATTGACTTACTGGGGGGCTTAAGTGCTTGTCCAGGTGGTGACTGTTCAACCAAACATTCAAGTGATGTTGCAAGTTGTCATCCACTTTTGGTTGAGGTTCTTAAACCACAGCTTGACACTCTTGATGGTTGGCAAAAACCTAAGCTCAATGGCTACGATAGAAGTCACGGCTTGTAAGAAGCTTTAGTTCAAGGATGCATAACAGGTTATTTAGAGTTTAAAAGTAACTGAATAAACGACGTCAAACTACATAAGTAGTCCCCTTTTTAAATTATTATTGTTTATGCTCACCTGCTAAAGGTAAATGTGCAGGGGTAAAAACGGTCTCAATAATAGAGTTAAAATTTTGGAGGATAATTATGCAGAAGCTTTTTTTAAGTATTTTAATTGCATTATTTATGGGTTTGTCTACGGCTCAAACGCATGTTGAATTAATTCTAGATGCTTCAGGGTCAATGTGGAATAAGCTAGACGATGGTGAATACCGAATTGTTGCAGCAAAAGATGTGCTTAGTAGCTTCGTCAGTAGTTTACCTGCTGACCCAAACTTGAATGTAGGGTTACGTGTGTATGGTTCACAAATTCCTGCGAACGAAGTAGGTGCTTGTGAAGATAGTGAATTATTTGTACCGATAGAAGGTATTGAACGAAATGAACTATTGAGTACAGTTCGTAGTACCGAGGCTAAAGGTGCGACACCAATTGCCTATTCTTTAAAGCTTGCAGGACAGGACTTACTGGTCAATAAAGATAGTGAGAATGTCATCGTACTCGTTACTGATGGGGAAGAGTCTTGTGGTGGAGATGTTCGTGCTGAGATAGAAGCACTTAAGGCTCAAGGTATCAAGTTTGATTTACAGATTATAGG
>CALHRJ010000084.1 GCA_938038395.1 uncultured Deinococcales bacterium
GCTTTTGCAGGCTCGAGCGCATTGCAAATTAATCCAAACAATTGTTTTTACCGTGCAGCAGAAATTTCTGTGGGGCAAGAGCTTGTACTGAGTTGCTATATCAAGGTGCGTAATGGTAGTGGCTGGACTGGCATGGGTATGTCGTTTGGCGATGCTAACTTTAACACCTTGCAAGACGCACCGACTGTGGTAGCTACTAGCAACAGTTATGTACGTTATGAAACTCGGGGAACTGCCCCAGCTAATAGCAAGTTTTTAAGTATGTGGATGTTTAGCGAAAATGATGTTGTTGTAGATAACTGTAGTCTAGCTGTTGATACAGCTACACCCCCACCGCCTAGCGGAGATAATTTCCTTGAAAATGGCATGTTTGAAGCTATAAATGCTGCTAACAAACCAACTGAATGGATGAAAGGTTGTGGCGGAAGTTGGGCTAGTGTTTCTGGTAGTAGTGGTCGTGGTATGAGTGTTTCTGGGGGAGCATGTGTTGATCAAAGCTTGAGTGCTGCAGAAGCGTCAGGTCTTAGGGGTAGTGCCTATAGCTATAGTTGCTATACAAAACACAGCTCTGGTTATGCTTCTATTAGTATGTTTCTAAATGGTCAAGCTTCAAGTAAAGTTATTCCTTTAAGCAATAGTTATCAGCGTATTGAAATTACAGGAACTGGACCTGCGAATACGTCTAATGGATTTGTAAGTATATATAGTGAAGGTAATACTGTTATTGATGATTGTGTGTTGACTTCTGACACTGCACCGCCACCACCGCCAAGTGGTGGTAGTTTACTAAGTAATGGTGCTTTTGAAGTTCTAAATGCTGCAAACCAACCTGCACCTTGGGTCGGAGGTTGTGGTGGAACATGGGCAAGTACTACAGGTAGAAGTGGTAGAGGTATTGACATTTCTGGAGGTGCTTGCGTTGACCAATCCTTGGATGCTCAAACAGCTGCAGCATTAAGTGCTGAGACGTATAGCTATAGTTGTTATGTTAGAAATTCAGGTGGCTATGCTTCCATGAGTATTTTCCTGAATGGTCAGGCAATGAGCAAAGTTATTCCAACAAGTACATCTTTTCAGAGAGTTGAACTTACTGGTAATGCACCTGCAAGTGTACAAAGTGCTTTTGTAAGCCTATATAGTGAAGGCGGTATTACTGTTGATGATTGTGTTCTGGATACTAATGGTAGTCCACCACCTAGCACTTGTTCTGGCACTGCCAGCTATACATTTACTTATACTAATAGTTGGACTGCTGCGACACATCCATACCAGTTTACAGATGATCCTCACTTTTCAGATTTTGTAGGTACAAATCACAATAGTGCTGTAACTTTGTGGGAGACAGGTAGCCTTGCATCTCAAGGGGTACAAAATGTTGCTGAGTTGGGTAACAATTCGCCACTTGATTCTGAAATCAATAGTGCAATTAGTCAAGGTGATGCCCAGACACTATTCGTTGGCGATTTCTTAAATCCAGCTTTGGCAGGATCGCAACGTAGCTTCCAGATTGATGTGAGTCCAAACTACTCTAAGGTTTCGCTTGTGTCGATGTTAGCGCCAAGTCCAGATTGGTTTATTGGCTTAAATGGGCTCGAGCTGTGCCAAAACGGTCAGTGGATTGAGTCTGTGAACAGAGATGCCTTTGTCTATGATTCAGGTACAGACGATGGTGTCATCTACGATTCAGCTAATGCAGTAAGTAACCCTCGTCAACCAATTACTCGACTAAATGCTTTACCGTTTGTAGTGAATGGTCAGACTGTTCCAGTTGGTACTTTTACGTTAACTAAGAACTAAGAAAAACACATTTGTAATAAATGGGACCGTTGCTTGAATTAGCAACGGTCTTTTCTTTTATCTATAGTTGTATACTTCGAGTAGTGTTTATCCTACCGAAAGTCTTCTCAGAAGCACTTGAGAAGCCAATGGTGTAAGGCCTCTACTGAGTATAGTTGGATATATAAAATGAAGCAGGCGAAGCGCTAAGGAGTAAGAAAATTAAAGCAAGCAAGGCAGGTATGCCTTGAACAACCAAAATAGAACGCTTAGCGGTTAAGCCACCATAGAGTGCTGCAACTAGCACACAGATGATAAAAAAGAGTTGGATCTGGTGACCAAATACTTGATTACTATGTAACAAGCCCCAAAACAATCCAGCAGCTAGAAAGCCATTGTAAAGACCTTGGTTTGCTGCTAGAACTTTGGTTGATTCTGCTTCTTCACGAGACATACCAAAGGCACGTCTAGCTCTGGGCGTCGTCCACATAAACATTTCAAGGATGAGAATATAAATGTGTTCAATTGCAACTAGGCCAACTAAAATCATACTGATTATTTGCATATGTATTCGAAATCCTTAAGTGTCACTAAGATTAAGTTGCAAGATACTATGTTGCGCAAGATACCACGTTGCTGACGAAAATTTCTGCTTACCAGCGACCATTGCCTGCTTCGGTTACTTCAAGTACTAGCGCAATATTCGGGAACCGTTCTCGTAGCTGTCTATCTTGTTCTTCAGTGATATAGTCTGGATAATTCTGCATGAGTTCAGTGACTTTGAGCTTGGCTTTTTGCCACATGTCTTGTTTACCGAGTTCTTCCCATTGCGCTGGCGGTAATCTATCGCCTAGTTTTGGATAGAGGTATTCGGTTTCCATAACGTTGATGGTTTGGTCGTTCCCAAGGAAATGCCCTGCACCTTCTACAGCATCTTTGATGACCTCAAAAGAGAGCGTTTCGTCCGTAATTTCGATGCCACGGTTACAACGGATTATGTTTCCTATTATTTCATCATTGATCACAAAGGCTTCGTAAGATGCACCGAGTAAACTTGCGAGCATACCACTTGATTCATAAATAAGGTTTGCACCAGAGAGTCCAGCTAAAGTATTGGTAATCGCATTTTCATAGGCTGCTTGAGCGTCAGGAATTTTTGAA
>CALHRJ010000085.1 GCA_938038395.1 uncultured Deinococcales bacterium
TTCACTGTGTCGTTTTGATAATTGTAAGTTATTTAATTTATTTTCTAGACCAGCAATAGAATTCTCAACAATATTTTTAACTTGTCCAAATTTATTATGCTGTTCAGCAATAGTATTCTTTCGATTGCGATAAAACTCCAAACCCACATGATATGGCAACCACACACGTTCTTCTAATGCAGAAATTAGTTGTACCAAGTCATCAACTGTTGAAGTTTGATATCTATAAAAATTAAGTAACACATTTGTATCAAAAATAAATACCGCATTTTCCCATAAGGTTTTTAATTCTTCTTCCGACAAGGATTGAAACGCTTTAAATTCATTCTTCATTGCATATACAATACACTATTAAAATGCCGATTCAAAGCAAAATGAACGAACCCCGATGCAGAGCATACGGGGTATCTAGTGGAAGTCTTGTATGACAAGTCATACGTTTGACATATACCTCGAGGCAGAGCCTCTGAGAATTAGACTGAGAGAGATTAAACGAAATAGGCCGATGTTTAGTTTAGATAGTCTTCTTTCAAACTATGGCAGGACGAACCTGCCAATAAGTGAACCGACACCAAGGTTACAGAAAACTTATAGATTGTTGGATGCCTAGGGCAGGCAAAATATCTGTGAATCTAGTATTTAAAGATACAAACTTCCAACACATCCATAGGGAGGATGAAAATTTATAATGCTACTTTGTATCAAAAACTTAAATAACGCAAAAAAACACGACTTAACGCACATTAAATGTGTTTAATACTCCTAAACCAATGAGAGATTAGTGAAGTTAAGTATACCTATATTCCACCTCACACTAGTCTTGTATTGCAACACTAAGTGTAGTGATGGAAGAACTGTGTTTGAACATCGTTACAAACTCGGATTATCTCAAAATAATTCGCTGTTTTGATGCTCGAGCCGCACAGTGAGTTAACGACATTCTTTGTCTTTAAAGACCTTATGAGACCTAAAACTTATTAGATCTATAACTTCTCTGTAAAGAACTTGTTCCAAATCAAACGAGAATTAGAAAACTTAACTAAATTTGTCTTAACTTTTAACCATAATCAATATGGTCAAAAATCTCAAAAAGAAAACTATAACGCTATGAGTCGAACGAAAACAATATTATTCACCGCTGAAGGTACCTATCCTTATGTTATGGGTGGCGTTAGTACCTGGAGTGACCAACTTATTACAGGTCTACCTGACTACGACTTCAAAGTCTTAACTGTTGTTGGTCCACATCCTGTTAAACCTGCTATCAAACTACCCCGCAATGTAGTAGAAGTAACACCTGCACACTTTTGGCGTCCAAGACAAAATGTTAAACGTGCAGGACGTGAACAAACAGTGCGCTTTAGCATGTTATTTCCAAATCTTGTTTCATTCGCATATGAAGATACAGAGAGCTTTGGCAATGCACTTCTTATGATGTCACGCTTAGGTAATGACTATAATTTATGGCCATTATTTGAAGGTCGTAATGTGTGGGAAATTGTCCGAGCAACCCTTGCAGAACTATTAGGCAAAGCACCTCGTCTAGGTGAGGTTACTATGGCAGTCAATTGGCTTAAGTCAACCTTAGCCCCCCTGCTTTTTATTCCACCTGAAGCAGATATCATTCACGCTGTTACAAATGGGCTTTGTGCAATACCTTCGTATGTTGCAGCTTATACCTATGGCGTTCCACTCCTGCTAACAGAGCACGGCGTTTATTTACGAGAACGTTATCTTGGCTTTAAGGGAGAAAATGAACCTTATAGTCTAAAACTCTTTAGAAGTCGCTTCTATGAAACTTTGGCAAAGCTTATGTATACGCAATCGCATTGTGTTACGTCGGTAAGTCACTTCAACAAATATTGGCAACTTAAGCTTGGTGCTATTGAAGACAACACGCGTGTTATCCCTAATGGTATTGACCCAGAAGCTTTTAGCGTCTCCCCTGTTCAGCATCAATCAGAACCAACTGTTGTTTGGATTGGTCGTGTTGACCCACTTAAAGATTTAGAAACGCTGATAAGAGCCTTTGCAGTTGTCAGAGATGCCATTCCAAATGCGAAATTACGAATGTTTGGACCAATTCCTGAAGGAAACCAAGACTACTTTAATCGTATTGAGTCTCTGGTTAGTCAGTTTGACCTTCATAGTAACGCAGTTTTTGAAGGACCAATCAGACCTGCTACCAAGGCCTACCATGCTGCTGATGTTGTTGTTCTTTCGAGTATTTCAGAAGGTTTTCCTTACACTGTCGTCGAAGCAATGATGTGTGGTCGACCCGTAGTATCAACCAGAGCTGGTGGTACAGGTGATGCAATAGGTGATGTTGGCTTTATGGTACCACCACGAAATCCTGATGCACTTGGAGAAGCGCTCGTCAAAGTATTACGTGATCCACAACTGCGAGAATCTTTAGGAAAACGATCTCGTCAGCGTTGTTTAGATCACTTTACACTTAATCAAATGTGTGAAAACTATGGAAATCTATATCAAGAATTTAGTGGCTCAAGAAATAACTATTCTGGGCAAGAGGAGATGGTATTCTCATGATAGGCGAATTCAACGATCCTTTATTGGAAGCTGAGTTTAAATCAGATAAAAAAAGGATTCCAAATACAGGGGATGAACGCGGGGATGATACCGTCAGCGAATTATCGCGTCTCATGAACACAGTCTGTATGGAGGCTGCAAGTGAGCATGAGATTGTGGCTCACTTGGAATCTTTAGGTTACAACCAACACAGAATTAAAAAAGAGTTTGGCTACGATGATATTTTTGGCTTAGCTCAAGAAATGTTTGCCAAGACTCCAAAGAAAGTTCGCGAAAAGCTCAAAACATTAGATAACGAACGTCCACTTTGGACAAGGCAACTTGTTCTGCTTATGGCAATTGTTGTTACTATGTTTGCATTTGTTGATGGTAGCTGGAGCATGGTGCTCTGGATCATTAGTTGGTCCTTTATGGGCAACTTTCTTATTGCTCGCTCGCCAAGTGAGCGACCACCTAGTGAACACTTAGACGTTGTTTCAGCAGCTCTCTATATGGGTCTGATTGGTATTGCTATAATTTTTGCTGTATTCCCCATTGGATATACTGAATTGAGCTTAGGAATGTTTTGGTGGGGAGTTGCAAGTTGGACCTGGCACCAACGTTTTGAAAATCACTATTTGGATTCAGCCTATGGTTTGATTCCTATTGGCGCCCTTCTTTTTGCTTCAGTTTTTAGAGCACCACCAGCGATTACATTCTTAATTCTTTGTGTAACTGCTGTATTTATGGTTTATGATTTACCAAAACTACCCATGCCAAAAGTTTGGAAATGGATATCCAAAAATCTTTGGGCCATGCTACCCGTAACACTTTACGGTTTAGGTCAAGGTCTTTTACTCATGGCATTATTGCAACAAAGCTCATTACAGTGGAATGCGCTAGGTATTGGTATTATCGTAATCATGCTTATGTCTGCTGAACGCTTAGTCTTATGGCTCAGAAATATGCTCAAAGAACTTTTATGGGCTGATGATGTTCGCTCTAGACGCATATTTGTTACCCAAACACTATATATTGCTTTTAAATACCTATTCCCATTCCTACTAGTATTTGCAGGTATTTTTGCACTTACTCTCAACGGTTGGTCTGTTGCGCAACTCGTACCACTTATCAACTTTGGATTGTTTGGCCTGAGCCTTGCTTTTGCTTTGGGGCTTTCAAGCTTGAATGAAACTGATCCTGTTTATAAATCATTTTTTGCAATGGGCTTGCTTAGTTTAACGGCAATACCGCTTCTTTATGTATTGCTCATTCTCAACCTTATTCTTTGTATACGTTTCTTGCTTCATACACGTCGTGTTGAAAACTATGGCATCTACCTCCTCTAGGGGCTCAAAAGCACTCAAAGTTTATTATGGCTCAGGAGAGTTAGAAAAGCTAAAGTCTTTTGAACGTGTTGTTATTCAACCTGCTTACTATTGTGATTCCGAAATTAATTCTCTTAAAGCTAGTGGCGTAATGCCACTAGCTTACTTAAGTTTAGGCGAAGACCCTAAAGAATATATCGATATCGATAAACCTTATCGACGCAAACGTATGAACGTTGATTGGGAAACACATTATGTTTATGTAAATTCACCTGAATGGCAAAACAAAATCCAAGCTCAAGTGAGAGACTATATTGCACGTGGTTTTCAAGGTTTTTTACTTGATAGTCTCGATGTTGTTGATCTCTTTCCTGATGATAGACCTGGTATGCTAAAACTCATAAAATTTATCCGTCAAGATTTAGATAAACACTATCGCAACAAATTCCGCAGAGTAAATAATAGTTATCTTATAGCCAATAGAGGTTTTGCGTTACTACCTGAAATGACCTCTTTGATTGATGCAACGATCTTTGAAGGTTTTAGCACGAGGTGGACACAAGACGGTCAAAACGAAGTCATGTCACATGCTGACTTACAATGGTCAGCAGCAAAAGCTAGAGAGCTCGAGCTCCATAATATAGATAGATATGCCTTGGACTATTGTCATAGCTATAATGAAATAAAAGAGGAAGAAAAGCTAGAACGCTTTGCGATAGAACGCGCTCAATACTATGGACTTACCCCTTTAGTAAGTAATCGCGCGCTAACAGACATCTAACAACAAATCTCTATACTAACTCTCAGGGCAGGGTTTAGAAAATAGTATGGAACAACCAATTAATAAAACTTTATTTCAATCCTATAAAAACCTAACAACCTTTATTGAAGGTTATGGTAAACAAAACCAAGCACAATATTTAGTGCCTCTAAGGTTATTTATCGGACTTGGTTGGTTACGTGCTGCTATGGAAAAATTACTTGATAGTCATTGGCGTGATGGCAGTAAATTGCTTGGCTTCTTTGAAACACAAATTGCCAACGACCATGTACCTTTTCCTGCCTATCAATCACTAATGGAAGGGTTCTTTAGTCAGCAGGTAGTCTTAATGAGCTGGCTGGTTGCACTTGGTCAATTGTGTGCAGGCATAGCCATATTCACAGGTACTTTAACTACAGCAGCTCTCTTAGGCGCAATGTTTCTCAATGTAAATTTTATGCTAGCAGGTAGAGTTAATCCCTCAGCCTTTTACTTAATGATGGAACTTGTCCTCCTACAAAGTAAAGCTGGTAACCTGTGGGGTCTAGATTCCTGGTTATCAAACAAGGCACGCCTTTTTGCCACTTACCCAAGCTATGTGAAATTTCAATTTTATTACAAACAGTTTTTACAAAGTAAACGTGGTTTTATTTTACAAGTTGCACTTTACGGTGGCTTATGTCTTGCCTTCGTGCCGTTTATTAGTAGCATTCAGCCTGTAAGCTGCCTGCAGATGCTGAGAATTGCCACTGAATTTTCTGGTGCAGGTCAGTGTATAAATCTTGAAAACTTTATTGATGATCCTGCCATGTTCTTGTCTCTGGTATGTGCTTTTGCCTTGCTCTCAACAATCTTACGAGCTGTTGGACGTATGAAAGTACAACAATCAACCTCTGCTTAGTACTCTGTAACATAACCAAATAGCTTCAACATCAGATGCTTAGCATTCAAACTCTATAAAGTACACAGTAAATTGGAGACTGTTAAAGAACTTCTGTTACACGGTACTTAGTTATCGTGACCGTGATTAGACTGCATTGAGGCTCGAGCCTTCCCTGCTGCCATCACTAATTTTACATCCGCTTTAAGCCCCATCAATGGCAACACTTCAACTTTACCATCTGTCAAAACAACACCATAACGTTTGGCTGGTAAAAAGCCAACGGACTGTTTATCACTAAAAATCAAACTAACACGCTCATAGTGCGATTCAAAGGTCTTTAAAAATTTTACAGCTTCTTTAAGTACGCTGTCTTCTTCAAAGCTCTGGCTTTCCATCATGATAACTAGAGATAGCTCTGGTTCTGTGTACTCAGCCCAATGTGCTCTTGCTTCATACTGTCTTTCTAAATCTACCATCAAAGAACTATGTGCAGTAACAACATTTAAAAATAAGCTAAAAGTAATTACGATAGCTAAACTAAAGAATTTATATATATTACAGTCTTTCATAAGATTGAAGCTCCTACCCTAAACTCCTAAATACATTGTTTAGAATACTTCTTATCCAGCAATATACCGAGACAGGAAATATTCTAAACAGTTATCTACAACCTACTCTAGTATCGCTTAGTTAACACCTAGTTTAATTATCTTGGCAACACTTGGCACACCATTACTATCAACTGCAAAAAGCATATAGTACCCAGGCTGTGCAATGTTCCAATCAATCGGTGCTTTGACACTTAAAGTACTCCCAGACCTTGTAAAATTCAGCGGTACATAACGCTGATCAACATTGAATGCGTGGGTTGTGCTACCTAAGCGAATCAAACTTACCGTATCAATAGTACTCGCAGAATTGACACCGACATTAAAGGTTGAAAAGTAGCTAATCGTGTTACTAACAGATGTAATAATTGGTCTGGTTGCTAATTGACCACTACCATCTTGCTTGTATAAATAGGGCGGATTGTAAAACTCAGCATTATAGTTATTTGGACAACCACCACAGTTACCACCACCTGCAGTCCAGACACGACCATCTGGTAACAGTAACGATGTTGAGTGGTAATTCCTAGCAACTTGTGCTTTAGCCATTGCTTTCCAGTTACCTGTAGATGGCACCCATAATTCAGATGCATAACGGCTAGTACCATTATATTCACCATTTGAGCTACCGCCATTTACAAACACCGTTCCGTCTGCCAAAATTGTGGCATTATGATTACGTCTTTGCAGTACCATGTTATTGGTTTGTGTAACAACAGGAGCACTACTACCATTCGTAATATCTACGATATTTGCACTACGACTTGTACCACCTGCTAACAAAATTTTTCCAGGTGTGTACATAACCGCAGGCGATTCTACATGGTTATTTCCACGTACGCCTTCAAAGCTTAGAGAACCATTGCCACTAGTGTCGAAATAAAACATATTTCTTGAATCATTGCGATCACCTGTGATGAAGACTTTACCGTTTGGTGCTAAGAACATTTTTGGATAGTCAAGGAGTCTATAATCATAGGTACTACCTGACATCACACGCCAAGCGCCGTTATTCCACATTTCCATCTTGTCTGCTTGAATATAACGTGAATCTACACCGTCACCATTCAGACCACCAGCCACAAGTACTTCACCATTTGGCATAGCCAAGGCCGTTGGATACCAACGCCCATAGCTCATGTCTTGACCACGGCGATACGAATTAGACGAAAAGTTATAGATATTTAAATCATCTTGTCCAACCCAATACTCGCCAGCACCATTCATTGTACCCAAATTACCTGCAGCAATGAAAAGTTCACCATTAGCCATCTGCGTATGCCCACTACAAATCAACTCAGTCGTATCATTCATAAGCTGCGAGTGTTGACCTGTTGAGATCGTATAAACATCTGATGGTGTTTGATTATGGATAGAATCTGATGGTGCTTGCTCAGGGAAGCTAACGTTATCGCCGCTTGGCCAGCTTAATATCTTGCCATTTGGTAATAAGGTTGAATGAACAGCTACAATTGGCCAGCTAACTGGCGCATCCCATTGTCCAATGATATGTGCATTACTATTACCTGGAGGCGGAGGTGGCTGTGAGCCCCCATTAAGGACGCAAGCATCGAAGTGAGCGACTGACTCACTGTATAGCGTCACAACAGCGTAAGCAGTACCATTTGGCGAAACTTTAGCAATACTATAAGGTTGGTAGCTTGTACTATTTATTGCTTTCTGCTCACTCGTAAGGCTAGCAAAACTACTATTGCTATAGGTAAGTGTCATACTTGTCCAATTGCTGTTGTTACGTTTAGCTTGACATGACAAAGTCAGATTCTCACCCGCTGAAAAACTAATCTGCTGATATATACAACCACCATTGCTAATCTTTAGAGCGTTAGAACCTGCTGAGGCATCTCCGTCTATACTTAAGCCTTGACTAGAACATGCAACCCACCCTGTCAGATTACTCTCAAAACTTCCATTGATTAATGCATTGTCACCTGGTGGCGGTGGAGGCGGTGGAGGCGGTGGCGGTGGTGCTTCACCAGAACTAAAAACACAATCATCAAAGTGAGCAACAGATTCGCTATAAAGCGTTAGAACACCATAACGTGTACCCGTTGGTGCAGTCTTATCAATCGTATACGATTGATAGTTTGTTGAACTAATAGGTTTTTCTTCTGAAGTAAGGCTCTGGTAATTACTATTACTAAAGGTCATGGTCATTGTTGTCCATGCACCTGAATTGCGTTTTGCCTTACAACTGAGGCTATAGTCTTGTCCAGCTGAAGCATCTATTTGTTGATAAAAACAGCCACTACCTGATAAACGTAGTGCCCTACTACCTACTGCTGAATCAGAATCAACACTAAAACCTGAACCAGAGCAAGCTGACCAACCTGCTTGACCACTTTCAAAACTGCCATTTGTTAGGAGGTTGTCTCCTCCACCAGAACTACCTGTATCAAGAATGATTTCGCAATTATCTACTAAGACACTACCATCGGTATAGACCCATACAGCGGCATTTGCTGAGTTTAGGGGGGCAACCAAGCTAGTTGAGTAACGCGAGTAGCTCGAGCCCTGAATCTGTCTCTCAGGTGCATCTGCAACTAATTGAAAACTAGCATCGCTAAAGCCCAACCCTAAACCAGACCAACCAGAACTATTGGTAACTTTGGCATAACACGTTAAAGTCAATTCTTGTCCAGGCGAAGTTTCAACCGATTGATAAATACATGCACCAGATCTAGCTAAACTTCCAGCGCCAGATCCACTATAAGCATCTGAAGAAAGAAGTAAATCACCAGAAGCGCAAGCTTCCCATCCAGTTAAACCAGACTCAAAACCACCATTTGTCAACAAATCTGTTAAAGCTTGCGTTTCAATCTTCGCTTTATTAAGGCTATTGGGTGTTTGTCTTAGTTTCTCAAACACTTTACTACTTACAGAGCGAAACACTAAATCATCTGGACCTTGTCCATTACTTACCGCATTGCTTTCGTTCTCTAGTGCTATCGGCACAACTGTTTCCACGTCTGAACAACTTACCAAAAATAGTAAAATCGTAAAGACAATAGCTAGTAACTTCTTCACTTTGAACCTCCTCCAAGGTTATTTAAATACATCAAACTTCTGCTATATCTAAATATTAATCTCCCAAAACCTCTATAAAAACTATTAGAGCATATATATCTTTCACTATAGTTTGTTCACTGTTTAGCTTACATTTTGCATCTTCACAGATTCAGCGATATAAAGGCGCCATACTTCTTGATACCTCGCAATCAAAATCAAACATTCGTGTAAACCCATAAAAATTTACATAAACGTAATGAACAATCTAAACCCACAGAGTCATAAACATTGCTACTCATTTCTACGTCTTGAATAGATACAAGCAATGTTCAGCCATCAAAGTTTAAAACATGGCATATTCCCGCCCTATTCCCGCTTCAGTCTTAAACAAGGAAAAGGATCAAGAAATTACTCATATAGGCTTAATTAAACCTAAACCTTTTTAAATTGTGAAATGTATTTTAGTAACTAGAGAATATTTAGAACTTCGGCATTAGTTCATCAAAAAACAAACCACGCATACGCAAACGGTAATCATCTTGACCTACTTCAATTTCTAAATAGCTATACTCTTCACCATGCCCATTCGTGTCTAGCAAAATGGCACGACCACGAGAGGCTAGGTTAACGCCTCCACGTACTGGAGTATGACCATAAACTCCAAATTTATAGTCACTTTCTTCAAGAAAATCTTTATCTTCATAAATCCAACGACGTCGATTTTGCAAATAAAATGCGTCATCATAGGTATTGTGCTCAACATAGGGACCTACATGCGCAAAATGAACACCTTCATAGACGTATTCATAAGGCCATGACTCTACCCATTCACGCAGGACAGGGTCTAGTTCATTACCTTGTTTCCATTCAAAGTGAGCAATATCATCTGTTCTTAGTGGGCCTTGATCATAACTAACTGCATTAAAGTCGTGATTACCCATGATAATTACCATACTTCCTTCAGGTACAGCGTCATAAAAAGCTTTAAGCGTACTTAACAACTCTTCGTGATACTCTTCAGACCTGCGGACGTGATCAGGGTTATACTCATCATAGTGCTCACCATCAACAATATCGCTATAGCGTTGACGACTCTTTGCATGGAATAAATCACCAAGTAGCACAAGTTTAACCTCGCCACTAAGCATTAACTCGCTTGGTTGCTTTGTTTCTGTAGACAATCCAGATTCTTTAAGGATTTGCCACATTTTTTTATCTTGTGTATGAATGTCACCAACAACTACCAAGCGCACGAATCTTATCTCCAATTGTTCATTAAAAGTCTAGCTTATAATACTACTAAAAACCAGATACAAAATCCTCATCTATACTTGGGAAAATTTCTAATATCGAATCAACTTCAATAACACGTATAGTTTCTATGAGACTCTAATAGCATAATCTCTAATACCTAAACTAAAAATGACAATTGAGTTACACCCTAACTACAAGGTTACTTTTGACTTAGTTATTCGTAGACATTTTACAAAACCCTTAAGGCAAGCCATCTTGTCAATACTCAAGCCTCTTCATTTCACTTAAAAACAAGATTTAGAAGTAATATCGTACTAAGGAGAGGAAAACTAGATCCACAGAGAATAAAGTAAGAGAAAAATGCTGTACCAAAAATCTGGTACAGCATTTCATATTTTAATACAACCTTAATTCAACTTTAATTCAATAATGATGCAGGGTCTTGAGCAACTCCATTTATTCTAACTTCAAAGTGCAAATGTGAACCTGTTGCCAAGCCAGTTGAACCAACACGTGCAATTTTCTGGCCTGCTACTACATTTTCCCCTGTTTGTACTAGGAGTTCTGAAGCATGTGCATAATATGTTTCCATATCACCTTGTGTAACAACAACAAGGTTGCCATAGCCACCTTGCCAACCGCTGAAGGTCACTGTTCCATCAATTGCTGAATATATTAGATCTCCAGTATGTCCATCAATATCCATACCCGTATGATTTCGAAGGTTTCTACCCGCAACAACTAAGCTACGAAATCCAAAATCAGATGTTATGGCACCTTTAAGCGGCCAAGATAAAGTCGTACTTGCAGAACGCTGTACATCTGATACGGTAGTAGCTGCTAAAACATCACCAGCAGCAGGCACTTGCAAGACCTGTCCAACACGGATATAAGAACTTCTAATGCGATTGGCAACAGCAATACTCTCAACTGAGGTAGCAAATCTGTTTGAAATACCAATCAATGTATCGCCTTTTCTAACAACATAGGTACTCGTTGCACTTGAACCTTGATCTACTTGAGTTGCATTTACAATTAGTTCTTGCGCAAAGTGCTCTGGAATACGCAATTTATCACCAATACTTAAGACTCCGATAGGTGAAATACTGTTAAAGCCACTAATTTCATCAATTGTGACATCGAACTTCTTAGCAATGGCACTTAGGGTGTCACCTTTACGAACACTATATACAAGCGGTTCAGGTGCTGGTACTTCATCTGTTCCAACCAGTTGTAAAACTTGACCAGGCTGAATAGTAGAACCATACAGGTTATTGAATGCAATTAGCGCATCTATAGATAACTCATATGCATAGGCTATGTCGTAAAGCGTATCGCCCGATTTGACGGTATAGGTCTCTGGTGTCTTTTCTTCAACAACCACTGACGCTATGATATCTCCATTTACATTATAGGGTAGACGAAGTTTATCACCAGCAAAAATTCTATGACCCGTTAGTCGGTTAGCACGCATAAGTGCATTAACAGATGTATTATACCGATTTGCAATGGCTTCTAAAGAATCGCCACGTCTGACTGTGAAATATTGAAGCTCTCCATCAATCTCTAGGCCTCTATTGGCACTTACAAATAAAACATCTCCTATCTGAATGTTATCAGACACAAGATGATTAATCGTCATTATTGACTCGACACTTTGTCCAAATTCTGCAGCAATAGCTTCTAAGGTATCTTTTGGTTGGACTACGACTGTTTCAAGTTCTGATTGCAAAAATAAATCGGCTGCTTCTTGAGCGTCAGCCGATGTTACATTTATAGTTTCTGCATTTGATTCAGGTTCAGCATTCTGAGCAGTCTGTATCAGCAATTTATCTGAAAGGGTTGCTACAATTAAGGGTTGTCCTTCAGCAACACGTGCACTAGAAAGAGCATTAAGAGACATTAAACTTCGTATACTAATATTATGCGCAGCCGCAATATCACTTAACTTTTGGCCAGCAGCAACCGTCAGGAGTTGTACATCTTCAGCTTCTAGTAAAGCTTTATTAACGATCAAATGCTGTCCAACATGAGTACGTGTTGACTTCAAGTTGTTCAGCGTCATTAACTCACTTAAGCTCAGTCCATAGGTCGCAGCAATGTTACTGAGACTATCATCTTCTTGAACAGTAGCTAGCGAAACAGTCATTGACTGCTCTACTAAATTGTTTTGAATTTCTGCTTTGGCTCGAGCCTCCACAGCTACCATATCAATACTCGGAACAGTTAATTTCTGTCCAAGCATAATCCTTGTACTGCCTAAATTGTTAAGTCGTATCAATTCTGATTGACTAATGCCATAGCGTTCAGCAATTTCACTTACTGAATCACCCCATTGAACTTCAATCTGTTCAAAAGCTTGTTGACTACTAGAAACTTGAGCCTCTGATTGAGCTAAACCAAAATGTACTGGTAGGAATACTAACACCAGAGCGACTAACCATGTTTTTGCCGCTATAGAACTAGTTTTCACAGCAGAATCTGTTTCAAGACCCAAAGGAGTTAACTTACTTACAGTCAACTTACTCACTGTAGACACACAATTACTTACGTAATTCTTCGTACAGGACATACCTAACAAGACCTGTTCACCTCACTAACACTACTTCCAGATTGTAGACAGACATGATTCTGCAAAAAATTTGAATTCCCTTAGTCAAATCTTCTATCAGTTTCCCTAATCACAACTATCTAGAATTAACCATAATTACAACCGATGTTGAGCATCATGCTAATGCCTTAGAAACTCTCCACCTTAAACCAATTCAAAGAAACGGAGCCTTATGCATACAAGACAAGTATCTCTGAGTTGCTTTCGTTATAATTAACCTTAAATTCGTTTGACACTTTAACCTATAACTCACAGCAAAGTAAAGCCCTTTCGTTCATCAATCACATCTTTCGAAGGTAAATGCTCGTCAATCAATGCTATGCATATATATTCAGTGCTGTGAATAATAACCCAATCTTCGATTTCTAAAAAGCACAGGTTTAGGTTTAATGAACAGCGTCGCAGCAAGCTGACGATGTATCGATATGAAATCTAATTCGAAGCAAGCGTCGAGGAATTCATCCTGCTGCAAGTCCATTATTAAACAGCTAAACCATCCACATTTGAGAAACGTTTTACCTCTTCGATAAATCTGTTAAAAAGGTAGCTTGCATCGTGTGGTCCAGGGCTCGCCTCTGGATGGTACTGCACACTGAACACTGGATAACGCACATGTTTCATACCTTCTAAAGTACCATCATTCAAATTGATATGGGTTGCTTCAAATTGACCTTTAGGCATACTGTCAATATCAATTGCATAATTATGATTTTGACTCGTAATTTCAACTTCACCTGTAAGCAAGTTTTTCACGGGTGTATTGGCACCATGATGACCATGCTTTAGCTTGAAGGTTTTACCACCTACAGCAAGGCCTAAAATCTGATGTCCCAAACAAATACCGTAAGTTGGCAGTAGACCTAACATCTGCCAAGCAGCATCATGTGCATATTTTGGTCCATCTGGATCGCCTGGACCATTTGAAAGAACTAAACCTTGTGGATCAAGTGCCATGATTTGTGCTGGAGATGTTTTTGCAGGAACAACAATAACTTCTGCTCCAGCTTGCTCGAGCTTGTAGACAATAGAGTGCTTAATCCCAAAGTCCATCACAACAACACGAGGAAGACTACCGTCAAAACGTGGTCGAGCATAAGGTAAAGGCGTTGACACCTCAGGTGTCATATCACGTCCATCAATATCAGCATGATTACAAGCTTCTTGAACCAGCTCTGCTTCTAATGCTTTATCTGTCTGTCCATGATAGATAACACCTTTAACAACGCCGCCAACACGCATACGACGGGTTAAGGCGCGGGTATCAATACCTTCGATACCAACAATCTTGTACTGTTCCATAAAGCTTTGTAAGTCTTGATTTGCACGAAAGTTACTCTTGCTGCGACTAAATTCTCGAACGATAAAGCCACGTGCATAGGGTTGATTAGATTCCATGTCATAGACACTCACTCCATAATTACCAATATGAGGATAGGTCATGGTTACAATTTGTCCGTTGTAGCTGGGGTCCGTTAAAATTTCCTGATAGCCAGTCATAGAGGTATTAAAGACAACCTCACCAACACTTTTGCCTGTATAGCCAAAAGCATAACCGTAGTACACAGTGCCATCTTCTAAAGCCAATGTAGCAGGTGGTTTACTCAGTAGCGACATGCCAGTTACCATAACAAGTTGGACTGCATTGGACTAGTGCTGAATCAACCCAATTGGCTTTTGAATTTTAATATTTAACTTGATTTCTTCCTGCATCTTTGGCTTCATAGAGCTTTAGGTCAGCTCGAGCCAGCAGTTTTTCATAGCTTTGATAGTCTGTACCACTTGCAACCCCTGAACTAATAGTCACACTTAATCCATCTGCAATACTCTCCCAAGGGTAAGCTTCGACTAGTTGTCTTAGTTTTTCAGCTACTTTTATCGCCTGTTCAAATTGGGTCTGGGGGAAAACAACAACAAACTCTTCACCACCATAGCGTGCTACCAAATCATCTTTACGTAAGTTGCTTTTTAAGAGCTGTGATAAAGTTCGGAGGACATCATCACCAACCGCATGAGAATAGCCATCGTTAATTTTCTTAAAATAATCAACGTCACACATCATTACACTTATGGATCGCGACAATCGTACAGCTTTCATATATTCATTCGCTAAAAAGTCATCTAGATAACCACGGTTACTAATTTTTGTTAAAGGATCTAGTCTACTTTGCTCTTCTAAACGTTCGTTGAGTTCAACAAGTTCAACATACTTTAATTCAGCGAGCTCTTGTTCTTTTTCAGCAAGTTCTTTTTCATTTTGGACTCGCTCAACATCAAACTTTATCATCATACCTTGAAGACGATTTTTAGCATCTTCATCATGGACAAACTCACGTGTATTATGAAAATCTTCAAAATGCTTCAAAGCATTCTCGAAATCCCCAGTAGTTTTAAAAATATCACTTAAAGCCTTATGTATTTTAAACTTAGTTTTTAGGTGTTTACTTGCTTCAGCTGCCTGCAATCCTGTTTCAAGGTGTTTAAGCGCACTATCTAACTTGCCTTCTTCTATATAAACTTTTGAAAGCTTAAGTAATATGCCAGATCTCAAATGGTCATTTGGCCGCTTAACTAACTCTGATAAACCTCGCTCATATGCTTTTCCTGCAAGACTATACTTTTCCTGTTCAAAACAACAATCACCTATATTTTCATAAATAGTTACAATAATAATATTTGACTCATCAAATTTTTTAACTAAATCAAGTGCATCTCTTAAATACTCCAAAGCCTCTTTATATTTTCCTAATTCAGTATATCTTTCTCCAAAGTTACAAAGACATGTCAATTGGTGAGACTTTTCATCATTTTTAATAGCTAAGTCTAATCCTTTTTCTAGATATGGAAGCGAACCATGCAAATTGCCCAAATGATGATAGACAACACTAATATTATTATAAATAATTGGTAGATCTTTATGATTAGTATCTTCTGCCAAAGTTACAGACTCCAAAAAATACTTGAGAGCTTCTTCATAAACATCAAAAGAACCATAAGCGATTCCTATACGATTTAGAGAAGTAACTTTAATTTCTGTATTTCCAAGTTCATTACTTAAAATATTTGCTTCAGTCGCATGACTTAGCATCGTACTAAATTCATATTTCCGAAAATAGCATAGCGACAATTGGTCATAACAGACTAACTGTAGATCTTTCCGCTGGGCTTCAATTGTCATATCCAGAGCTTCATAAAAGTATTCAATAGCTGAAGAATATTCACCTAATTCAAAACAATTCTTCCCCTTTTCAAAACAATCATGATACCCCATAGATAACATAACTGAAGTATCTACATAGGCTTCCATTGTTCCAGAATGATTTGTATCTGCTAAATTCATATTGCCCCAAATATTGAAAGATCGTCAAACCAATTAATACCAAGTCTAATCCCAGTGTAAGACTTAGCCTCTACTACTTTATTATAAAATCAGAACATTAACTTAATCGCACTGTTTCCAGCTTCTTCATCAATTATTTGTTAGAATTTTAGAATTCCACAACTCACCCACGCAGTTCACATAATCCAAAATTAGTCCTAATACTATGAAGACAAAAAATCCGAGTGACTGATACATAGACTCGTAGTCGAAATCAGCAACTCGGATATTAGATTAACTATGCTACCCTCTTAAAAATTATGGTGTTACAGGTTTACTATCTATTTCATCAACCTTTACAGGTACTGCGATAGTTGTACTAATTTCAGGTTTAAGTATTGCTCCTCCAAGTAAGATTCTTGTGTTAAGCAGACCTTGAGAGCTAGCGTATACTGGAGTTGTGCTAATACCTATTTGCTGAGCCACATTCGCATTTCGATTTTCGCCCAATAATAAGGCTATTTGCCCGCTCGCAATTGGAGTAGAAAATGAAGTACCTGTACTATCAATCCATAATTCGCCTGGGAAAATAGTATGGATGGTTTCTCCTAACGAGTAAAATGACAATCCAGCACCATAATTTGAAAATCTAGATTTTTCATCATTTAGACTAGAGCTACCTATACCAAATAAACTGCTTACTAATTCATTCCAAGAACTGTAACTTGCCGGATAATCAACTTTCGCTTGGCCAGCATTTCCTGTTGCTGCAAAAACATAAATACCCTTAGAAGCGGCATAAGATAACATTTTCTTCAAAACAGTTGAATTTTCGTCAATACCTAGAGAGAGATTTATGATATCTACACCACTATTCGCCGCGTGCGCTATTGCTGCAGCTACGTCACTTGTATCTCCTGTACCATTTGCTCCAAGTACTCTTAAAGGTAAGATTTGCGCCTTTGGAGCGACTTGTAAAATAATTCCAGTGACACCTGTTCCATGACCTGACAAGAGACCACCTAGTTCATCTTCGGGCAAATAATCTGCGTCGACATAGTCTACCCACTCAACAGTTGGAGCAAGGTTGTTTACTAATAAACTGTGATCAAGATCAATACCTGTATCAATAACAGCAATCTTAACTCCATCACCAAGGTTTTTTGCTGCCAAGTGACCAGAAAAAAGCTCTATTTTATTCCACTCATCTAGATTGTTCAACAAGTACCCTGAATTAACACCAGCCCTAAACGTTCCTGAGCCATATGCTCCTGAACCGTATGCTCCTGAGCCATATGCTCCAGCTCCATAGGCACCTGAGCCATATGCACCTGAACCATACGCACCTGAGCCATACGCACCTGAACCATATGCACCATTAGCATAGACAAGACCATCTAAAGTTGGTGATGAAACCATATCAATATTTTGTTCTGCCAATACATTTTGTTGTTTTAAATGTTCGCCTTCAGAACCTGTCAAAATTGCAAATCCTGCGTCTGCTTGCCATACAACAACCTGAGCTTTATAAGCAGTTTCTATATCTTCTAACCTATCATCATTGGAAATTTCAATCTCAAAGACTAGATTATGTCTTTGAGTATTTAACTCTATCTCCGTATTTGCAGGTGGTTGAACCTGAGTTGTTCCACAACCTGTTAAAACTAGAATGGTTCCTAGTAAGCCTAATAAATGCTTACGAAAACGTTTAATACCCATATTTATTGCCCCCAATAAAATTAATAGGATTTAAAATAATCCCCTAAACCGCACTTTAGAGGAAATATAGAGCGAATACGTTAGTGAATACTAAAGTAATGGTCATATAATTTCTCAGAAACTTAAAAATATTGCCAAATCTATATCATATCGCAGTTAGGAGTTTAATAAACCCTAGATTGGTCTGAAATTAGGTTTTCTAAAAAACTAGCGGCGGCTTGTTTAAAAGCTCGAGCCTTCCCCGCATCCGGTATCTTAGCCGCCATTTTTTCTATAGCTTCCCCAACATCAACGCTCTTAGACAAAACGTTATTGCTTACAAATATTGCCATCGGACCAATATATTCAGTCAAGATAGCAGTAAGCGCGGATTTCTGAGCTTCTGATAGTGAACTATCCAATACTTGTGGTTTTAAAACATTGTCTGCTTTGACGCGTTCTAAAAATCCCTTATCAAATAAAAGCATTTCCCTATCAATTTGTGTCATATCTGCTTGGCCATGCTGAAGTAAAAAAGCAGTCGTTGCATTGTAGCTATGCTGCCAAGTAGCTTGTTCTGCTGCATCAGAGTCTTTGGCAACTAAAGCCTCAAAGATATGTAGATGTTCTTTGTAACTCTCTTCAAAACGAGCGCTACTTGGTGCTATGGAAGCAAAGAAAAGTTGTAGTTGGTCGTGAAGACCTTGGGAAATATCAATCAGTCTTTGGTTATCGCTGGCTTCCGCTATGATTCGGTGAAATTGTAGGTCTACTCGGTTTGTATCGGCAATCGCATGCTCTAATTGCTGCTCGAGCAGGTTTTCTAAATCGTGCAGCTCGAGCCGTGAAATCCTCATAGCTGCTAACCTTGCAATCTTGCGTTCAATCGCTTCTCGTACCGAGTATAGTTCTAAAACATCTTTAATTGTATAGTTCGGAACAAAAAAACCTTTATACGGTATAGATACGACTAAACCTTCACGCTCTAAAGTCGTTAAAGCAGTTTTAATTGGCGTGGGTGACAAATCCATCGATTCAGAAAGTTCTCGCACAACTAACTGACTACCTAAAGATATGTGTCCAGTTAAAATAGCAGAACGTAAACTATTGTAAGCTTGGTCGCTTAAAACAGTGCGTTGATTATCGTTCGAAGAAAAAGTAGACATAGTAAAATATAGTTAATTCAAGAAGTAGTTACTTCTTCTCCCCTTCTTGAAGTTCTTCAAGCATGAGTTTCACGCTTACACGGAGGCGTTCAATGGCCCTGGCTAACTTTCCAATCTCGTC
This sequence comes from uncultured Deinococcales bacterium, assembly GCA_938038395.1. Lineage (GTDB taxonomy): Bacteria > Deinococcota > Deinococci > Deinococcales > Trueperaceae > CALGZD01. The sequence goes on from CALHRJ010000085.1 coordinate 19,302, forward strand.
ACTCCGTTGACTATCAATGGAGACCTGCGCCTGCTCAAGATTACCCCGACTTATGTCTTCTGCAATCGTTGTTAAGTTTTCTATAGGTTTAACAAGTAAGCGTGCTAACCAATAGGCAGCTAAAATCACAAGCAATATAGTACTTAGTAGTAAAATAAGCCCATTGCGTCTTGTTTGAGTGATAGGGGCAAAGGCTTCAGCACTATCTTGTTGCACAATAAGCTTCCAGCCTAAACCAACATCAGAAACATGCGCTACCACAGGAACATTCTTATCGTTATATAAAATTTGTTGACCATTTATAGCATCACCTAATTGCAAAGCAGGGTGATTGCTAAAATCTTGTAGTTCTTCGCTCAGTAAAGATGGATTAGCACCATGAGCAATAAGTTTACCTTCGTCATTCAAAAGCATTGCAAAGCCTGTATCACCAATGCGGGTATTCGTAATCGCTTCTGACAAAACATCTAAAAATGAGCAAGCAAACAGCACACCCACCATCACATCAGATGCATCATTAATAGCAACTGATAAACACAATGCAGGTTTACCTGTAGAACGACTTAATAAAACTTGCTGTCCTTCAGTTGCACCTTGAATGATTTGTTGAAAGTAGCGTCTATCTCCCCTATAAAATATTTTTTCGCCAGCCTCATTAAATATAGAATCCCCACTACTGCGTGCATTACCGTTGCCATCTAGGTCCAAGATGACAACACGGTAAATCCATTCATAAGAATTTTCAAC
>CALHRJ010000086.1 GCA_938038395.1 uncultured Deinococcales bacterium
CATAGACAAGTTGCAAATATGCATTTCTTGCCAAGCTAATTCTTTATACTGTAGACACTATGAAATCAAAAAAGCAGTGGCTAGAAGAAGATTACGCAAAGAAAACGGAAGCTTATCCTGAACGAAGTTACCCTTTTAGAAATCTTTCAGATATAGAAGCTGACCCAGTCTACACACCTGACGATGTAGCTGATTTTGATGTTGATGAAAAACTAGGACATCCTGGCGAGTTTCCATACACAAGAGGGGTGCAAAGCAGCATGTACAGAGGGCGCCTCTGGACCATGCGACAGTTTGCAGGCTTCGGTAGTGCTGAACAAACCAACGAACGCTTTAAAAAGCTTCTGAGCGCAGGACAGATGGGTTTGTCCACTGCTTTTGACCTACCAACACTGATGGGCTATGACTCTGATCACGCATTTAGTGTGGGTGAAGTTGGTAAGTGTGGTGTAGCTGTATCTTCACTTGCAGATATGGAAGTTCTGTTTGATGGTATTGATGTTGAAAAAGTAAGTACATCTATGACGATCAACAGCCCTGCTAATGCAATTTGGGCGATGTACATTGCCAATGCAGAGAAAAAAGGCGCTGACCCTAAAAGGCTGCAAGGTACTTTGCAAAATGACATTCTAAAAGAGTTCATTGCTCAAAAAGAATACATCTATCCACCAGAGCCAAGTGTAAAACTCGTGATTGATACCTTTGAGTGGGGCCCGCAGTATGTGCCGAAATGGAACTTTATTTCGGTTTCTGGCTACCATATCCGTGAAGCTGGTTCTACTGGGGTTCAGGAGTTGGCGTTCACACTCGCAGATGGTATTCACTATGTTAGAAAGGCGCTCGAGCGTGGCCTTGATGTCGACGAGTTTGCACCGCGAATAAGCTTCTTCTTTAATGTCCATAATGACTTCTTTGAAGAGATTGCAAAGTTTCGTGCTGCTAGACGAATTTGGGCAAAGCAAATGCGAGATGTCTATGGTGCAAAGAATCCAAAATCTTGGATGCTCCGTACCCACGCACAAACGGCTGGCGTTAGCCTAACTGCACAACAACCGCTTGTAAATGTTGCTCGTGTAGCCATTCAGGCACTTGCTGGCGTACTTGGCGGTACAAACAGCTTACATACAGATTCTTACGATGAAGCATTGTCTCTACCAACTGAAGAAGCTGCAAAAATTGCACTCAGGACCCAACAAGTCATTGCTTACGAAACAGGTGTAGCGAGCACAGTTGACCCATTAGCAGGAAGCTATTATTTAGAGAGCTTAACAGATGAAATGGAACGCGAGTGCCTAGCCTATTTTGAGCAAATTGATGCACTTGGTGGCGTTGAAAAAGCAATCGACATAGGTTTCTTTGCTCAGGAAATTGGTGACGCAAGTTATCAGCAGCAAAAAGAAATTGATAGCAAAGAGCGTATCATTGTAGGTGTGAATGAATTTGTTGATGATTCAGCGGACCCAGAAATTCTACTTGTAGACCCAGAAGTTGTTCGCATTCAGCAAGACCGTTTGGATAAGGTTCGCTCAGAGCGAGATGCTAAACAGGTTGAGCTTGCTTTGAAAACCTTACGAGAAGCAGCGGTTAATGGCAATAACACTATGCCAGCCTTTATGATGTGCGCTCATGCTTACTGTACTTTAGGTGAGCAGATGGATGTTTTAAGAGAAGTTTACGGTGTTTACGAAGAACCTGTATTTATATAATCAATAAACTAAGCTGTAATTTAGGTTGTAAATACAACTAAACTACCAAATACGAATAAATTAACATTGTGAAATTGATAAAACCCCTGTTCCGAATGGATACAGGGGTTTGTTTTTTCTTTACGTCAAATAGATTGCATACGCCATAAACTCACTATCGCTATCCTGAAGTTAACAATTATTTTTGAAAGGAAAGTTGATATGAAACAAGTATCTTTAAAAAGAACTAGCCTAACTTTGTTATCTCTTTTAAGTCTTATGATGATTTCTGGAGTGGCTTTTGCCCAAGATGATGAATCCAGCGATTGGGATTGGACCACATTAGGCGAAGAAACTTTTACTGCAACGTGTATGGCGTGTCACCAAGCAACTGGTGAGGGCATTCCTGGTGCATTTCCACCGCTTGCGAAGAACTTACCAAGATATGCTGCTGTAGAGGGTGGTAGAGAGTACATCATCAATGCAATACTTTTTGGCATAGTTGGGGAAGTTGAAGTACTCGAGCAGACTTATAACAGCTCTATGCCAGCTTGGGGACCAAGTTTAAGCGATGAGCAAGTTGCAGCAGTGCTTAATCATGAGTTGCATTCATGGGGAAATGACGAAATGTTACCAGAAGACTTTTCTGTAATTTCTGTAGAAGAAGTTGCTGCTGAGCGTGAAGTTGAAAAAACGCAAGAAGAAGTTTTCGAACTTCGTGAGGCTTTAGATTTTACTGCTGCTATGGATAAATCTGCAGATGAAACCATGGAAGAAGTGGAAGAAATGGAAGAAGAAAAAGACGAAGATAGTTGAGGGGTGAGCGCATAAAAATACAGACTGACGCATAAAAATACAAGCCTTGGTTAAATTAGGTTATGAAGCAAAAAGAAACCAAGGCTCAAGAAACGATAACACTAGATATGGAAAGCTGGCTAGGACTGGTAGATGAACTCGAAATTGAAGAGAAATCGAGTTATGCATATAAGAAGAAAGCTGTGCTAAAACTGTATTTGTACATGCTAGTTAAGAAGATAACAAAGTTTAAAACGATGGCCAATCACCTCAAAAAAAAGCCAGAAGTATTAACATTAGTAGGATTAGATAAAGCGCCACACAGAACAACTTTGAGCAAACGATTTAAAGGAATATCAGAAAGTATCCGTGAACAGTTACGAGCTTTACATAGTAGCTTTGTTAAACAAGAAGAAAGTCTCGTAGAACTCATGAGTACAGATTCAAGCTTGATAGAAGCAGAAGGTAATTTGTGGCATAAAAAGGACAAGGCAAAAGGCGTTATACCTTCTTGTGGCAATATAGATATTGAAGCTCAATGGGGCATAAGTGGCTGTAAAAAATGGACCTTTGGTTATCGATTGCATTGTGTGGTTAGTTGTCAATCAGCACTACCTTATGATATTCAAGTTGAACCTGCCAATGTAAAAGATGCACAAGTGTTTAGACGTGATTTTGTCCAGTATCTTCCCAAAGAAACATTAGTCGTACTGGGTGATTCTGGCTATGATGATGCAACATGTTATGAACTTTGTGATACTCGAAATATCAGTTTGATTACACCTGCCAAAGCTAAGAAATCAACACCTCCTGAAAGATTAGAACGTATTGACCTTTATAATGACCACGATGTTCGTGAAATCTTTGTTCATAGAAAAACCTCTGTCGAACCCTTTCAGGGTCATTTAAAGGCTTTGTTCGGACTTGAAAAATTATGCATGAAAGGTATTGACAACGTTAGAGCACTTGTTTCTCTAGCTACCTTTGCTTATTTACTTCTTGCTAAGCTTAATTCCTGTCTAGAACTTGATATCCTTAAACTTCAAGATACTTTATTAGCTATCCGATAACCATGCTCACCCCTCATATAAATATACTGGTGATTTCCTAGAGTGCTACATTGTAGAAAAGTACCAGTTTTATCAAGGATTCGTTCTATACTATACAGCACTTAAAAATATATGCTCTCTTTAGTAATTCTTCAGTTACTAGAAGAGAGGAAAAAATATGAGAAATATTGTTTTAACTATTGTAATAGCATCACTTGTAGCACTTTTAGCCGCGTGTAGTTCTGCGACTCCTACGCTTGAGGGTACTGGATTAACAATCAAGAACACTATTCAAGCTCCAGCATTTAACATGCCAGAAGAAACAGCGTTTGGCAAAGATACAACTAAAACGCTTGGTGCGAGCACAACTAGCTATCCTGCGAGTGAGACTGAATATGTATACGATATTGAAGTCTCTGACAGTAGCATAAAATTGACTTGGCTTGATAATCCTGCTACTAAAGCTTTTGAGCGTGTAATCGAAGATGGTACATTTGACCGCTATTACCTCACCTTTGATAAAGACATTATCAAAAGTGCAACTGCAAATACATCTGCCACACTCGTTCCGAACATCACAAAAGTAACAGGTACAGAAATAGAATTTGAAGTTGGCCCAGGTAAACAAGTTGGCGTTGGCTTTGATATCGTTATTGATTTAAAGCTTAAGTAATTAGATTCTATAGCTTAATTGAATCTGGATTGATGGGACTAAGAAATTCCTGATATCCAGATTTTCTTTTTCGTTGTTTTTTCTTGCTCTCTAAAAGTTATTACAAGCAGATTGACTACAGGGGTTAATATATCAATGCTGACAGCCTAGTAATAACAGTAAGTATGTTACTTAGCAATACTGTCCTTATTTTTACTGTAAATACCAACGTTTTTATAGCTCGAGCCTTCAACTGAAGTTCACAATACCCAAACCAAAACTAAACATTTTCAAAATATAGTTACACTTATAAATCTACGAAGGAGATAAATTTTGAAGTATTTAAATTTAACACTCATTACACTTTTGATGCTAAGTCTAGGAAGCGCTATTGCTCAAGATACTAGTACGGATGAAGCATCAACCGAAGAAATTATTGTAAAAATCAATCTGAATGACATGACCCGTGAACAACTTACAGACACGATTCCTGATTTTGGTAGGCGAATGGTACGTGAATTTTTTGAATACCAGCCTTATATATCTATTCAACAATTTCGCAGAGAAATCGGTAAATATGTAGATGATGAGCAAGTTGCCTTCTATGAGCAATTCATATATGTACCTGTAGATATCAATGAATCAGATGCTGCTACACTTATGCAGATTGAAGGTATTAGTGAAGAAATCGCTGAAGAACTACTAGCCGCACGTCCTTACGAATCGAATGATGCTTTTCTAGAAAAACTAACTGAGTTTCTACCTGAGCTTAATCAAGAAGCCGCAGTGAGCTTTCTTAAAATAGAAGAAAAAGAAGAGTAATACCGAAATGAATCAAGAATGTCATAATGCCAAAAATAAGCATAGGTTGGAAAGTGCTCATCTTTCGGTTCTTTTATAGATACAAGCGACAACATGACTATGACATTTATCTTTCAGTTTAGTATAAGTTCCTAAAGAAAAACCTGTTCTAAGAATTTCTTATCTTCATGACAGAATCCAGAATTACAAACCGTATTCGTTTAGCCTTACTCATCCTCGCTGCATTAATTTGTGCGGGAACTGCATTTGAACTATGGCTTACTGAGCACTACGAAGGTTGGACTCAGTGGTTACCAACTATTTTAGCAAGTTTAGGGTTTGTTTCAATCTTGGTAGTTTTGATTAAACCTACCAAGCTTAGCTTAAGGCTGATGCGCTGGCTCATGCTCATAATCATTGCAGGAAGTTTATTTGGTATATGGGAGCACCTTGAGCATAATTTTGCTTTTGAACTAGAAATACGGCCCAACGCTACTGCAACAGACGTTGTGATGGATTCACTGAAAGGTGCTAATCCTTTGCTTGCGCCTGGTATTCTGATTTTTGCTGGACTCATTGCTGTAATTTCGAGTTATGCCCATCCTAAATTAGTAACTGACCCGGTTCCTGACCCGGCTGCTGACTCTGTTTCTGATGCAGGCTAATACATTTACCTATAGAATATTTGGGTTAGTACACTCTCTCTAAACAGGAAGGACAAAATATGACACAAACTACTGGAACCCACCCCGCAGCCCAACCCAAACGAAAACGCAGTATTACCCAAATCAAGCTCTATCTTGATATTGTTTTGTTAGTAAGCTTCATTTTAGCAAACATTCCTCAAGCCACAGGTATTCCCTTTCATGAGTGGATAGGGTTTCTATTTGTCATACCCCTTATAGTTCATATCCTCCTTGACTGGCAATGGGTCGTCAACACTACAAAGCGTCTGTTTGGAAAACTACCAGGCGAAGTTCGCTTCAATCACTTTTGGGATTTACTTATCTTTGTAATGATGGTTTTAGTTGTTCTTACAGGTACCGTCATATCCGAGTCGGCGCTTCCTGCTTTGGGAATTCATGTCACTATAGATCCCTTTTGGTCAACGATGCATGACATAACAGCTAACCTAACCATGATATTTATTGGCGTTCATTTAGCCATGCACTGGCGCTGGATTGTCAATGCATTTAAACGCTATATTTTAAAACAACCTGCCAATTCTAAAGTGGATAAAGCCTAATGAACATTCTAAAAAACACACTTATACCTACCATCATCATTCTGCTTGCTGCAGCACTAGTAGTGATTGCAGCACTACCTCTTGCAGAAACAGAATGGGCAAATAGTTTTCGAGTTGAGAATGAATTAGGTGATTCAAGCGAGCCCTTTGAGCGAGAAGGGGAAAATGCACCCGCCGTATTGATGTTCATCCTCCCGTTAGTTAAAGTAACAATATTTATGGGTGTGGGTGTACTACTTACAACCCTGATACGTCGGTTCACCAAGTCCACAAAGTAGGCTTAGTAATGAACTT
>CALHRJ010000087.1 GCA_938038395.1 uncultured Deinococcales bacterium
GTACGTGAGAATGGGAGACCCATGTGCTCGAGCTCATAAACTGACTCAATCACGTCATTGGCAAACATCTGCGCGACATCCTGATCAGTTAAGTAATCGCCACCCTTAATAGTATCAAAGGCGTGCCACTCAGCTTTATCTTCAGTAACATTACCAAGAGCAGCACCAACGCCACCCTGCGCTGCACCTGTGTGTGAGCGTGTTGGGTAAAGTTTACTGATAACCGCTACAGAAACATCTGGATTTTGAGATGCATAGTGCGCTGCCATAAGACCAGCACCACCAGCACCTACAACAATTACATCAAACTTATGAAGTGTTGCCATTAGTGACTTCCTCCATCTAGGCTACGTACAGCGTCGCCCATTTCAGAAAAATCGAATGCCCATAGGGTCATGGTACCCATAACAAATAAAATACCCGCGATTGTGAATAAAATAATCTTGGCCCAGAAACGGCGATTTGCTTGTTTGAAGTAATCTTCAATACTGTAGCGCAATCCGTTTACACCATGAAGCATGGCAAAGAAAAGCAAGAAGGTGTCATAAACTTTGACCCAGCCTTTGCTTAGGCGACTTGCGACATAAGCATAATCAACGTCGGCAACATTGATTTGAATGTTACCCATCCAAATGTGCCCAGCCACTAAGAAAATCAAAATAAGGCCAGAAACACGCATGAAAACCCACCATGCAAGTTCGCTATTGGTGCTATAAAGTGCTTTTGCTTGAGTAAGTGTTTTTGGTTTAACAGCCACCTTTAGCCTCCTATAATCTCTGGCACGATTTTAGCCAGAATTGCGAAGCCTAGACCTGCGGTGATGACCAAAACGCCATACCACATTTCGCGTTGTACATGAATTCCCCACTCGGTGAAATCCATAATGATGATGCGTAAGCCATTAAGAGAATGGTAAACAACACCCGCGATAACCATAATAAGTCCGATACGAAATGGCCATTGATGGTAAAAAGCCAAAAAGGCATTGAAAACCTTTGGTCCATACATCACAAGGCTGATATCAAGAACATGAAGCAGCAAAAATAGAGCAATTGCAATGCCCGATAAACGGTGCAAAATAAAAGCCCATTGCCCCTCTCTTCCACGGTACATACTGAAACCTCCAATAGAAAGTTACAAGCTCGCAGCTTTCTACTTAATTAACTAATGAAATGCTAGCACAACGAATCTTTGTAAACCGTGTCTAATACCCTCTTTTTAGGACAAAAATATAGCAAATGTGATGTTTAATACCTAACTTCTGTCAAAATTTTTCTAAAAAAGAAGGATTAGTGTAATTTGAAAGCACATTTTGGCAAAATTAAGCTTGACAATTCACAGCATGTTGGAAGAATAGTTTTCAGAGAGTCTGAGCTATTTTTTAGCATTTCTTGTGAGGTTTTTTGAAGTTTATACCTAAGTTGTTCAATGAAAAAGCACAGAATTAGAAAATTCTGTGCTTCAAATTTATAGAGTACGACCTAACCTAATTAAGCTGTTAGTTCCCTGAGGTTTTCAAGATTCAGCATGTATGTACCACGTGTGCCAATTGCCAGACCTTCATCGCGAAGTTCAGCCATTGCCATAGACACACTTACTCTGGTGGCAGTAATCATACTTGCTAGTTCTTCATGTTTTAGGTTGGTTATGAGTTTGACGTCACCATTTGCCATTCTTTCGCCATAGGCATCAGCCTGTTCAACCAAAACTTTTGCAAGGCGTACTTTGACAGGTGCGTAGGATGATGAAAGCTGTTCACGGCACTGAAAAAGATGTCCAGCCAAAATTTCAGTAAAGGTCATAGCAAAGTTTGGGGCTTCTTGGGCTAAACGCACGTATTGCGCTCTGCTTACTGGGCAGGTCATCGTATCTGAGAGTGCAATTGCATCGACCCTATAATGCGCTGAATCACGCAAAAAGGCTTCACCAATAAAATCATTTGGACCACAGACTGCTAAGATTCGCTCACTACCATTGGCAGTTGGGGTTACCAGTTTTACTTGCCCTTGAGAAATAACATGGAGATCGGTGGCAGGATCACCTGCATAAAAGATAACGTCTCCTTTTGAAAAACGCTTATCAGGGCAAACTTTCATAAAAACGCCCATATCTTTTTCATTGACACGACTTGTGAATTCTGTATCTTTTAGTATCCAGGGTTCCATGTTTTTGACTCCTTAACTTTTAAAAGTGGGACTTTCTTGGGGTACTGTTTAAAGGTGCAATAAACATTGCTACCTAAAGTTTTGGCTATGCTTTGGGAGATATCAGCTTAGTATTGCTCTGTAGTGTTTTACTATAGTTAAACTTTTGATAATCATGCAGTTGTGCTACTCACAATTTATATTGCTATCTATCAAATGATGCTGTACTGAAGCATAACGCAAAACTGTAAATTTTAAATGAACTTACAAACTGAACTTCTAGTAAGAACTAGCTTTAGATTTTAATTTTACACTGTTATGTATGGGTTTTTATGTATGGGATTGTATGTATAGGTCTTGGGAGTGACCTTGAACCTCCTAGCTAAATTTACTTTTGTTTTAATCCTTTATAAATAGCAAGTTGCTATAAACATTACGTATCGAAAGATAGTACGTTTAGAAATACCGTACGCATGGAACTTTGTTGTTTGACTATAACCATAACTTTTCACAAATTAATCACAATTGTGCTAACAAGTTATCTAATCAACCCAAATGTATGATGCCTGTGAGGGGGTATATGTGTAAGCTTGTTGGTAGATGAACATTCAATACGTAATTTTGGTTTTAGTAGGACTATTATTTTTATATTTAGGTGGCGAATTACTGGTACGTAGTGCTAGTCACTTAGCCGAGCACTTAGGCTTAAGCCGTATGTTAGTAGGATTGACTGTTGTTGCTTTTGGCACCTCGAGCCCAGAACTGGCTGCCAGCTTATCGTCAGTTTTTCAAGGAGTGCCTGATTTAGCAACAGGTAATGTTATTGGCTCAAATATTGCAAATATCGGTCTTATCCTTGGTATAACTGCAATTTTTTACCCCTTAAAATCAAATCGGAAATTTATAGCACAAGAACTACCCATCATGCTCTTTGTCATGCTTGCTATGTTCTTAGTCCTTTTTGATAACCAAATTGGGCGCATAGATGGTGCAATTCTTTTTGTACTATTGATTGCCTATATTGTTAATAGCGTTATAAGCGCAAGACGTGAAAAAGTTTCATCGGCAACAGCAGAGATACTAGATCAATTAAATTCAGTAGACAAGCCAGAAGCTGAAGTTACGCCTGAGTCAATCGCAGCTTCGCACGAACACAAAGATGAATTTGGGCATCAACACTACCAAACGGACCATCATGTTGACGATGCTAGTCACCTTACACAACGTTCGGCTCAACATTTACTCAAATTGATTTTAGGCACGATTGCTGGCATCATCATTTTGGTACTTGGTGCTCAATCGCTTATTCGTGGTGGTGTAGAGATTGCGACTGCGTGGGGAGTTTCTGAAAAAGTTATTGGACTTACTTTAGTGGCTGTAGGTACGAGTTTACCTGAGCTGGCAAGTTCTATTATTGCTGCTGTGCGGAAAGAAACCGATCTAATTTTAGGTGGCGCGATTGGTTCGAATATCTTTAATGTATTGGCTATTTTAGGCGTTACTGCACTTATTAAGCCTATCAATACTACTTTTGTTTCAGTTGAGTACGACCTTGTAGTTATGTTTGTTTTTGCTTTAACGCTACTTATCTTTATGATTCGGGGTAAAAGTCTTAACCGAATCGGAGCAGGCATACTATTACTTATGTATATTGCGTACTCTGTTTATTTGTTTCTCTAGTCAAGCTTTGTTTGACACCTTGTCTTCGAAAGGCTGTTGTGATGAACCCAATTGCAAAGAAACATAATTAACCACATAGTTTAAATCTTTTCCTTTTAGCAGCCTTGCCGAGGCTGCTAAATTTTTGAGTAGGCTTAGTGCCTCACGTTTGCTGATTTCTAAGACTTGACTATGATTTGCTATAAAACAGAATAGTTCCTTTGCTAACTCAGGCTGGGTATCTATAATCATCTTTGCTAAAATCAAAAGATTATCTAAGGCTAGCGGAGTATTGTTTGTTTCTGAGGCTATTTGAAGACTTTTCAAAAGATGTACTTCAGCTTTCTGAAATTCACCTAGTTCATGGTGTGCTTCTGCTAAAGCTTGTTCAACCCATGATTCAAGA
>CALHRJ010000088.1 GCA_938038395.1 uncultured Deinococcales bacterium
AGTGTCTTTTGCTGTCATTGCTTAGTTTACCGCATTGGTTCAATCTGTTGTTTCAAGACTTTATAAAACATACTACCTTCACCCCCCAACCCCTCTCCCGACATCAGGAGAGGGGAGAAAAACACCGTCTTAACACTACTCAATAATTTTAAACCCCCTCTCCCAAGATTGGGAGAGGGCTGGGGAGAGGGTTGCGGCTGGCACTAGGGTTGCAGTGATAAATTAAAAATGCTGAAATCAATTATTATTAAGCGTCACGTCTCATTTCAGCACAAGCATAATATTCCAAAAAAATCGAGATGCTTTAAAAGCCATCTCGATATAGTCTGTTTACAACTCAGACCATTACCACAAAGGTATGGGATTAGGGCTTGGTGGATTTGTTTCATCAACCGTATCAATTACTATGCTACTTAGCAGTGTCATTTTGCCTTTATCTATATCGCTATAGTCATATTGGAAGAAGCCATTTTTTGCAATTACGATCGCATGACCATCGTATGGAATGATGTCGAGCGCTTTTACTTCATCGAACTGTTTAAAGAGTGTTAGCTCTTTTGGTGAGCGAGCTTTATCGTAAACTTTTAATCCTGCTGCACCATCACATACAAATAGATAGTTGTCATCTACACCAAGTCCATAGGGTTCTTGCAAGGCGTAAGTCTCTAAGACCATTGGCTCTTTAGGGTTAGCTACATCTATAATTTCTAAGCGATTGCTTTCGTTAAAGCAACTACCTTGTAAAGTAACATAGGCTAAGTTGTCTTGAACAACAACAGGGTCACAGCTTCGCATATGATTTATTTGCCCTAAAGATTTTAAGTTTTCAGGGTTTTGTGCATCCATGATGTACATGCCTCGTTCTCCACCTACATAGAGTCGTTGACCATCGTCATGCTTGTAAGGGAAGAGGGTTTCGATATCAAAGGCAACAGCAACACGGTTAAACACTATTGGGTTTTCAGGATTGGAAATATTAAAGCTTTGAATAGAATTTTTGTCGATGGTATAGAGATAGTTATCTATAGTCGCAAAGCGAGCCAAAGAGCCACCTTGAGATGCGCCACCTCCGTCTGCACTTGGACTACTAGGTGAGGGTGTTACTGTAGGCACAACATCTTCTACAACATAAGAACCAGGACAGCTTCGATAAGAATCTTTAACAGGTTCTTTTGCTTGAATGTAATCAACAATAACTGAACCATCGGCTGTGTATGTGTAGTAGTTATCAAACACTTTTTTGACTGATTTTAAGACAGTTATATTATTGATATCGCTGATGTCGATGCTGGCGAGGTTCATATAGTTATCGGCATAAAGAATCGTTTTATCGCCAGCTTGCTTTACGAGTAGGTCATGATTACCTGGGATAGATATAAAGCCTAAGTTTTTAGGATTACTTTTGTCGCTGTTGTCAAAAATGTGGATGCCTTTTTTGACTTCGTTGATGAGCACGTAGTTGTGGTGTAAGTAGAGTTTGCCTGGTTGGACTAAGGATTGCGGCTCGAGCCGCTCAATTGTCTCAATCTCATCAAGCGTGAGTATCACAGCTTCATATGGATAATATTCATAGGTCTCGGTATGACAAAAGAAACCATAGCCACAAGAGCTTAAAAGCAACATAAGGCTTAGGGGTACAAGGATTTTTGTAAGTATGCTTTTGTATAAATGCTGCATGTTTCTATCCTTTCCTTAGATCTTTACTATAGAGTATAGAACATATAAATTGACATAGAAATGACTTAGCAGGTGCTTCTAATACCAAGCTACTTAGTATTTTTCTTCGGGTTTTAGCTTTAGCTCTTATTTAGAATTTTGAACGGATTTCCCACAAATCAGGAAATAATGGGGCTAAAAGTCGTTCATTTTCTGTCAGATAATTACTACCAGATAACTACTACCAGATGACTACTATAGGTAATAGCTTTGTTCTTATCTAAAGGCGATGACACAACTAGAGTACTTCGCAAGCACTAAGATGCATTAGGTATCTTAGATAGCTTTTTCTAAAAGGCATTATGCCCAGTAATCTCCCGACCCAGCACAAGTGTATGAACCGTATCAGTACCTTCATAGGTAGCCACAGTTTCAAGGTTTAGCATATGGCGAATTGAGCCATACTCTGTAGTGATGCCGTTACCACCTAACATGTCGCGAGATTCTCTTGCTGCACCTAACGCAGCCCTTACATTGTCACGTTTTGCAAGCGAGATTCTTGGTGGCGTATCTTGACCTTGTTCTTTTAGCTTGGCAAGTTGAAATGCAACCAAACTACCTTTGGTTAAGTCAGCAAGCATATCTGCAAGTTTCATTTGAATCATTTGTTTACTTGCTAGGGGTACACCAAAGATGGGACGGTCTTCGCTGTAAGCTGCTGCTTCTTCTAAACAGAAAAAGCCCGCACCAAGTACACCCCAAGATATACCAAAGCGTGCTTGATTTAAGCAGCTTAGTGGTCCACGTAAACTTGTGACGTCTAGTTTTTCTGCTTCAGTCACCGTGACTTCATCTAGATATAGTTCACTTGTTACTGATGCGCGCATACTTGCTTTAGTCTTAATATCCACAGCTTTAAAGCCTGGTGTAGTTGTATCAATCGCAAAGCCATGAACTTTACCATCATCTTCACTTCTTGCCCAAATAATTGCAACATCTGCACGTGAACCACTAGTTATCCAGCGCTTTACCCCATTGATAACATAGGTGTTGCCGATTTTTTTGACTTTTGTTTGCATGCTGCCCGGGTCAGAACCTGCATCTGGTTCGGTTAAACCAAAGCAGCCGACTGCTTCGCCACTTGCAAGTCTTGGTAACCATTTCATTTTTAGGTCTTCTGAGCCGTAGGTAAATATCGGATACATAACTAGACTTGATTGCACACTGACAAAGCTTCGCATACCTGAGTCGCCATATTCGATTTCTCTGTTAATCAGACCATAAGCTGTATAGGACGCACCTAAACCACCATATTTTTCAGGTAGTGTGACACCAAGTACGCCTAAGTCACCAAACTTTTTTGGTAGTTCAGGGGGGAAGTATCCGTCTTGCCACCATTCGCCGATATCTGGCAGAATTTCACCTTTTACAAATTCTTGAACGCTATCTCTGATTAGCTTTTCTTCAGGGGTGTATAAAGCTTCCAGTCCATAAAAGTCATTAAGTTGGGCTTTGGTCATGCCTTGGGGTGCGGTTGTTGTCATTAGGTGCTCCTTTTCCTATTTTCTAGATCTTTAAAAGCTTGTCTTATTTGTAGCATCAGGCCTATAGGAAATAAATCGTTGTTTTCTTATAGTGCAATAACTTTGATGTTAGGTCAAACTTATTAAGAGTTGTACTTTAGTGTAAGCAGACGATGCACTATTTCCTATGTACAAAACAATTTCCCATATTCAAGACAATGCTAAATGCAAGCTGAGTTTCACTTTGTCTAGCTAATGATTACACTAAAACTACCATTTCGGTTTACAATGAGTTGTGGGAAAACGCTACCGCCTCCGTGAAGGCATTATTATCCGTAGACAAGCTATGACAAGTGGTGACGTAATCGTTACGATGATTTCGCCAGATGGTAAGTGGCGTGGCATTGCACGTAAGGGCAAGATTGTGGGTGGCAACATTGGCAGGCTGAGCCTGTTTCATGATGTTAATTTGCAGTATTACCACAAAGAAAATGAAGACTTATTTTTGATAACCCAAGTCACCTTGAATGGTGCATTGCCAAACTTAAGTGATCCTGATATTTATCCTTTTGGTCATTTTTTGTGCGAACTTTGCGACAAGCTCACTGTGGGTGTGCATCTTGGTGAAAAGATATATGACTACTTAGGGAGTGGGTTGAGGGGCATTACGCAGCATCCTGAACCTAGTAAGGTTGGCATATTATTTGCTTGGAAGTTGCTATCGCAGGCAGGTTTAGCGCCAAGGCTTAGTCGCTGTGTTAAGTGCGGTAAGTCTTACAGTGATCATGCTACAAGTGAAGTGTTCTCTCTGGACGTTGTGGCTGGTGGCTTGCAGTGTGCTTCTTGCGCTAGAGTTGAACGTGACTCTAGTGGTAGTGTGCGTTTGAATAATTCTACGATTGAGGAATTAATAGCCATACATACGCAGACGGTTAGGCAAGGGCTCGAGCTAACCCTAGATGACCTAACCAAACACTGGCAAATCCTAAAACACTACACAACCTATCATGTAGCAGAACTGCAAAGCGTTAAAGCAGTCCAAGCGCTTATTAGTAGCCAAGCTGAAGCAGCTAAAAAAGCACAAGCAAAAACAGCCCAAACAAAAACAGCTCAAACAAAAACTAGGGAAAGCAATTGAACATCTTTATACTTAAAGTAGAGGACTTTTCGTGACCTTACTATCTATTTTATTTGCCTTTGTAGTTGCGTATTTCATAGGTTCTATACCTACCGCCTATTTGCTTCTAAAACTCAGAGGTTTGAATGTTTTTGAAATAGGCTCTAAAAACATGGGTGCTATGAATGTAGCTAGAAATGTCTCTTACCCATTGGGCGTCTTTATTCTATTTCTAGACATTGTTAAAGGTACAGTCGCAGCTTATCTGGCAAGCTTTATATCTTACGAAGCTGTGCTTGCTGCAAGTGTTGGCGTCATTTTAGGTCATGCCTGGTCTGTATTTGTAAAGTTTCGTGGTGGCAAAGCTTTAGCAACCAGTTTTGGTGCAATTTTAGTCATTGACCCAATGCTTGGGCTTTACTCCTTTACCGCACTTATGTTGTTCAGCCTGATTTTCTTAAAGCGAAATAATCTCGCAGGCATCGCAAGTTGTATTACCTTTATTGTCTTGATACCTATTTTGCAATTGCCTTGGTCCACACTGCTTGCTGCACCGCTCATGGCTGGGATTGTTGCATTACGGCATTTGCTAGCCATTCAAAATATGGCAAAGGTGAATTTGTCAAATGAGTGATGATTCAAAATTACCAAAACGTATCGATCGGAAAACTCTTTTTGAAAGCAAAGCATTAAATTTTTATGCAGACAATGTGCTTATGCCAAATGGAAATAGCATTGACGGATTCTACTTCTTAGATATCAATTTTAGTGCTGTAGCCGTAATCATGGAGAGAGTGAATGGTGATGTTTTGCTAGAACGTGTTGCGCGATATCCTACTCAAGCTGTTAGTTGGGAACTGCCTATTGGAATCATTGAAGCAGATGAAACGATGTTACAAGCTGCTGAGCGAGAAGTTTACGAAGAAACTGGCTATGTGACCTCTGACCATGAACACATCTATGCCTATCATCCCATGGCTGGTCTTTCCAATATGGAAGTTCAGGTTATTTATTGCAAAAGTCATGAACAAACAGGTCAAATCAATAAAGATGAAGTTGAACGTATAGCGTGGTTTAGCAAAGCCGCGCTTTTGAAGCTGATTTCGAACAACGATATAAAAGATGGATTTTCTTTGACAGGACTGTTACTTTACTTGCAACGCTTGCGCTAATTTACACAGAATAGAACGAACATAACTACCGAGAGAGAAGAGAGATCGAAATGAGTAATCAAGTGAGTCATAAAATTAGTGACCGATTGAAAAAAATACAAACAGGTGCATTTTGGGAACTGATTGGCGCAAAAGTTATTCACGCAGACAATGGTCATGCAATTGTTGAAATGCACATTGAAGACAAACACTTACAAGCTTATGGCATCCTCCATGGTGGTGTGCTTGCAACACTTATCGATAACGGTATTGGCGCAGCAGTCCATTCACTCTTAACTGATGAACAGGCTAGTGCCACAGTTGATTTAAATGTCAAATTTCTCAAAGGTATATCAGAAGGTGTACTGCAATCAGAAGCAAAAGTATTTAAAAAAGGTCGAAATATGATGTTTGCAGAGTGCAGCATAAGCAATGAAAAAGACGAGCTTATTGCTTGGGGAAGTGGTACTTTTGCTGTGCTAGACCGTAAAAGGTGGAAAAGTAGTAAATAAGAAACCTTAAGTATCTTATTAAAATCTGCTTAATGGTTAAACTTTGGCACAGAATAAACCTTTAATATGCGCTGTGAAACGATTATAATTCATTAGTAAGTACAGCAAGAACATTAAGGTAATGCAAGAAGATATCTAGCTAAAGCCTTTTTACGATTGAATTAAAACGCTCGAGCTTTGTAAAAGTAGAGTGTGTCAGAATGAAACTACTGTCTAATGAAAAAATCTAATAAAAAAAATAAGCAAAAAATAAAACAAAATGCCACTCCCAAAGCTAATACCCCTGCACTAGATGATGTAGCACATGAAGATGTATCAGAAAACTTGCATGAGGATTTGGGTACCCAAGAAGTGGAGTTTGCTGAGAATCAAGCTGACTTGCCAAATGATGACCTGACTCAAATTGTCTATAACGATAGCGATGATCATTCTGTTTTATATGGTGCGCCAAATATTGCGAAGCGTATCAGTACAAAAACAGGTCTATTTAGCGCATTTTTAGTCTTAATACCTTTACTTTTTGCTAGTACCTTAGCATTTTTAAATCAAGGTGCTTCGCCAGAAACGCAAGATGCTGTAGCCAAACAGCTATCGCAAAATGCTACACAAGTAGCGGATTCAGTACAGTGGCAGCTTGCTTCTAGTTTAAATACACCTCTAAACACCTCAACTAGTTCAGTATCAAATAGTACAAGTGGACCATTATTACCAAAGTTACAGCGTGAGTTGGACTATAAATTTTTCGATGTTCTTTATGATGTTGCTGCGCCATTAGATTCAAGTATTACAACCTCAACTGATCCTAAATTGCAAGATGTGTTAAGCGAGATTGCTGCGCCAATTGAGGCTGAAGGCGGCTTACTCTATCTATATGACAGTAAGATGCAAGTTGTGTATGCATCACGCATGGCGGTAGATGATGTCGCGCGTGATGGACTAGATTTAGCCGTAGATACTTTTGCGGACGCTATGCTAAAAGACTTCACGGGAGAAGGTTTTACTGAAGTTACAGGTGAAACAGCCTATGTAGCTAGAAGAACTTTAACTGCTGCAGATTGGCAAATGGTTTTGTATCAAGCAGCACCGACTGCCTCTGCAAGAAATATTGCACTTATGCGCCCGCTTGCCTTATTGACGCTTTTAGGACCACTTTTAGCCTTGTTACTGGGTAATTTATGGGGCTTTTTCAATTTACAAAGACCGCTGAATGAACTTAGAGATGGTGTTCAGCGTTTGCTTAGTGGTAAACAAACTGCATCAGTCCCAAGAAATCGTGCCGATGAACTTGGTTTATTGACCAAAGAAGTTAGTTTGTTAAGTCAGAAGTTTTCTGCGGTTGTGCTTGAAGAAGCAGAACCTAAAGAGCGCTTGTTTGAAGCACAGGAGCGAATTCGTCAGGATTATCTTCGTGAGAACTATCCTGAGCAATTTGATGGGGAAGACGATGTTAATAATGCTTTACCAACAGGTGAAAGCGCATCTAATACTGGTTTATCTCAAACGCAAGGTGTTTCTACAAAAGAGGCTAGTAAAAAAGCTGAGGCAGATAAAAAGGCAATTGCTGATCTTGAGAAGGCATTGGCGGAGGCTCGAGCCTCCCAAAACAGCCTTACTGAATCAAACGCTACTTTAGCATCTCAATTAGATAAGCTAAAAAATAGCAAAGAAACACTAGTTCCAAAAGATAAACTTGAAGCAGATCTCACTCATTTGCAAATCCAACTTGATGAGCGTAGTAAAGCCTTAAAAGGCCATATACGTTCTGCAAAAGCATCGGCTATGGGCTTTAAGGTTTCTGATAGCGAATCGAACATGATAGCGGCTGAAAAAGAATTAGATAGTCTAAGCGACTTAATAACATCTTTTGGGGAAAATTCTTTAGGAATAACGCAAGTTCAAGCAGAGCATAAAGCTCAAGAGAAATCTACTGGGGAATTTATTGAGAAATCCAATGAGAAATCTACTCAGAAATCTACTGGGAAACCTGCAGCTAAAGTGTCAGAAAGCAAAACATCTATAACTAAAAGACCTGACCGTCCAACGTCTAGTAGTCAAATCTCTAATAGGCACGAATTGGGCAATCAAGCTAAATCTGTAACAAGTACGAAACAAACAGGAGCTAGCTCGAATCAAGGTATTGCCTCTAACCCAGCGAAAAATGTAAAAGTACATGCTACAAATAGTAAAGATTTAGCAAATGCAGAGACGCCTTTAACACCTACAAGCACTCAAATAAATAAGCAGAACAATAGATCGTCAAACACCATAAAGGTAAACGATAGTGGTGAAAAAAGTAAGACTAGAACAAGTCAAAAGGTAATTGAAAAACAAGGTATGCTCACGCCTTTACCTAATTCTGATGTGGCGCACAATGCTTCAGAAAGACCATCAACAGCTATTGC
>CALHRJ010000089.1 GCA_938038395.1 uncultured Deinococcales bacterium
CCTTGCTTTTGAGGTGTGACCACCCCTCCCCCCACAACCTGTGGAGGGGGGGAGGGGGTGACGGTACAGTGGTGTAGGTCTGCACTCATGACAGCACCATGTAATCACTAAAATTACTAGTTTTAAGTTGTTCTTCAGGTATCTTTAAGGTATCAAGTCGGCAAAAGTAAAGAGAGACTAGATTAACTAATCTCTCTTTTATAGCGTCTGTGACGCACTTATTTGTGGTGGAGCTAAACGGACTCGAACCGATGACATCCTGCTTGCAAAGCAGGCGCTCTCCCAGCTGAGCTATAGCCCCACGATTGGTTTCGTTAAAAGCTTGGTTTAACCAAAACCTTGTGGTTGTTACACTCTATTTTAGGCGACTGGGTTGTGCCTAAGAGCAAGAAGAATAATACGGTTTTATCGTCCCGTTGTCAAGGACTTTAAAAACCATTAAACCTTAATGCTAATTCATGATTGATTTGCTGTTGATTTACTAGTAGATTACTGTGCTAATTTAGCAAAAATCATGCGTCCAGCATTGGTTTGTAAGTGGCTACTGACATTTACGTTGACCGTCTGCCCAATCATCTGCTCAGCATTGTCTACGACTATCATAGTGCCATCGTTTAGGTAAGCGAGTGCTTGACCTGCGTCACGACCACCTTTAACAAGCTCTACAGAGAGCTTTTCACCAGGTACTACGACTGCACGTAATGAATGTGCTAACTGATTGACGTTAAGTACACGTATGCCTTGTAGGGAAGCAACTCTGTTGAGGTTGAAGTCAGTCGTAATCATATCAGCTGAGCGGTCTTGACATAGTTTAATGAGCTTGTCATCAACTTGTTTAATGTCAGGAAAATCAGCATCTACAATGCTTGTTTTAACTTTTTTGTCTTCAATTAACTTATCAAGAACTTCTAAGCCTAAGCGCCCACGTTTACGCTTGGCTGGATCATTTGAATCTGCAATATGCTGTAATTCAGAAAGTACAAAACGAGGGATCAAGATTTCACCTGTTAGGAAGTTACTATTTACAATCTCACCAATACGACCATCGATGATTGCAGAAGTATCTATAACTTTTAAGATGTTGCCATCATTAGTTGTACTGGGTTCATAGCTTAGACGATTGCCAATTAGACCTTTAAGAATCTCCTGATTACTCACAAAAAACCATATAGATGAGCTAACTAGCGCTGAAGTTATGAGTAGTGACCAGTACCACGCAAAACCGGGTACACGTTCTAAGATGCTATTTAGCAATACCGTGATGATTAAGGCAACAATTGTGGCAAGCCCTGCTGCAAAGATAGTACTTGGTTCTATAGCCCGAATACGTGCAAAGAGCTTATACCAGTTTCTTTCCCATAGACGAGCCGTGGGTATACTTAACAGATAGCCAACTAGTAAGCCTAAAAAGCTTAGGTAGATGAGGTTAATGCCACCATTGAGTGCGCCTAGACCCTCTAGCCATAAGCCTAAGAGCATACCGAAGCCTGCACATAGCAAGCTAATAAGTGCTTGTGCAAATACATAAGCAATAGATGGTTCGTTTGGTGATGGTGAAGAACGCAGTTTAATTCCCCCAAACAGCCCGAATGGCTGCCGCTACTGACTTTACAGAGTGTGCATTTAAATTTGATGAACTTTTGGCATCGAAGCCTTTAGGTGCGACGAAGTTAGTGTAGCCAGATTTTTCGCATTCTAAAGCTCGGCGCTCGAGCTGCGTAACACTCCTCAACTCACCTGCTAAACCAACTTCTCCAACAACAGCAGTTTCATCTGGAACGGTCTGATTTGTTACAGCCGAATAAACAGCCAAGGCTACAGCTAAATCGGTACCTGGGTCGGTCAGACGCAAGCCACCCGCTACATTGACATAGATATCTAAACCAGCTAGTGGAAGTTCCAAACGGCGTTCTAAAACCGCCAGCACAACATCCACACGTTTATAGTCCAAGCCTTGCACAACGCGCTTAGGTGATGGATAAGGCGATTTTGCAGCAAGTGCTTGTACTTCAAGTAATAGCGGACGCTGACCTTCAAGTGCAGCACATACGACTGAACCTGGAACACCTTTAGGACGTTCTGCCAAAAATGCTTCACTAGGGTTATCGACTGCTTTCATACCCTCAGAAGTCATTTCAAAAACGCCCATTTCGCCTGCTGCACCAAATCTGTTTTTAACGCTGCGCAATACTCTAAAGCCTGATGCGCTTTCCAAAACTAAGGTCGCATCTACCATGTGCTCAACCACTTTAGGTCCAGCAATGCTGCCTTGTTTAGTAATATGTCCAATTAAAACTAAAGTACTGCCAGCTTCTTTGGCAGCCTGATTCAAAATAGCGGTACTGTCTCGAACTTGACTCAAACTTCCAGGCGTACCATCATCATCGGCAAGAAGCGTTTGAATAGAATCTACGATGACAAAGGCTGGCTGTTTTTCGATGATGTGCGCTGCCAACTCACGACTATCAATTTCGCGTGTGAGCATGAGTTCATCACCCAGACCCAAACGTTGGGCACGCATTTTCACTTGTCCAAGCGATTCCTCACCAGCGACATAAAGTGTTTCTTCGTTGATAGCAATTGAGTTGGCTGCAAGCTGAAGTAGCAAAGTAGATTTACCAATTCCGGGTTCACCCGCTAGCAAAAAGACACCACCAGGCACCCAGCCACCGCCAATAACCCTGTCTACTTCACCAATGCCTGAGCTAGTTCGTAATAAATCAAGTTCATCAACATTAGCTAAGCTTTGAATTTCGATATTCACAGCAGAGCGTTTAATCTTTTTGCTCATGCTTTTTGCGTTGACTTTTGCACCGTCTGTCTGTGCTTCCATGCTGTTCCATGTACTACACCTAGGACAACGTCCCATTGCTACGGGGGATTGTGCCTCGCACTCATTACAGACATAAATCGTTACAGCCTTTGCCATGTTGTTAGTATAGCAATAGATAACGTGAGATAATAGGTTAAATCTATTAAATTAATGCTACTAAAAGTTAATAATAACTGACCACTTTATTGAAGCTGTTAGCTAAAGTCTTTTATTAGCTAGAATGCTGACACAGTCGAGTTAAATACAGTTTTTGGACTATAAATGAAAATCGATATTGACTAGTAATAGAGCTGAAAAATAAGGTTGGACTCTATCTATTTTAATCCAACCTGAAACTCTAAATAGACTAAATGAAGATAGGATTCATCTGTGTTATTCAGCCTAGAGGACACCATTCATTTTTTTAAGTGTTATCTTTTAGTGACATTTTAGGGCTAGGGTTTAACTTGGAGTTTAATAATGAACCTACAGGATGATAAATTCTTCGAAGCTTGCTTCGAATTAGATAGTCAGGATCAATGGGACTCTAAGTCCCAAGTTTTTCTATCGATACTTCGTCAGCTTGCTGCGAGGTTGTTCATTTATGAGTTAAGTTATTAGCTTTTGAGCATGTCAAATCAAACCAAAAGGAAAACACTGCTTGTGAAACTCTTACTAATTGGTTCTGGTGGTCGAGAACATGCGATGGCATGGAAGTTAGCACAGTCTGAACGGGTAGAACACATCTATGTTGCGCCTGGCAATGGTGGCACTGCAACGACAGCTAAGTGCAGTAACATTCTTGAAGAAAATTATTTACAATTCGCACAAGACAACAACATTGACTTAACTGTTGTCGGTCCAGAAATTCCTTTAGCCGAAGGCATCGTAGATGACTTTGAGGCTGTCGGTTTGAAAATTTGGGGACCAAGTAAAGCCGCAGCTCAACTTGAAGCAAGTAAAGCCTTCTCAAAAGACTTTATGCAAAGGCACAAGGTACCTACCGCAGCTTTTGAAAGCTTTCATAATTATGATGCTGCACTGGCTTATCTTGAAAAACAAGAAGATAAGGTTGTGCTCAAAGCAAGTGGTTTAGCTGCTGGTAAAGGTGTCATTCTTCCTGAAACAAAAGAAGAAGCCAAAGCTGCGCTAAAAGAATTGATGTTAGATAAAGTTTTTGCATCTGCTGGCGAAACTGTAGTCATCGAAGAACGGCTTGAAGGTCCAGAGTTAAGCATATTCGCTTTTAGCGATGGCAAAAACATTCAACTCATGCCAGCGTGCCAAGACCATAAAAGAGCCTTAGATGGCGATGAGGGTTTGAATACGGGTGGCATGGGTGCTTACGCCCCTGCACCTTTAGCAACCCAAGACATCATAGATGAAGTACGAGATACAATTATTCTACCAACCATCAATGGTATGAAGGCTGAAGGTACACCTTATGTAGGTGTGCTTTACACAGGTGTTATGCTCACCAAGAATGGTGTCAAGACCATTGAATTTAATTGCCGTTTTGGTGACCCTGAAACTGAAGTGCTGATGCCATTATTGGAAAGCGACTTGCTCGATGTTTTAGAGGCGAGTGTTGAAGGTAGGTTAGATAAGCAAACAATAGTTTGGAAAGATGAAGCAGCAGTAACTGTTGTTTTGGCATCTGGTGGTTATCCGCAAGCTTACGAAAAAGGTAAAACAATAAAAGGTCTGGCACATACCGACAATCTTGTTTTCCACGCTGGTACAACATTAGAAGACGGAAGTTATAAAACTTCTGGTGGACGTGTATTGAATGTTATTGGCATGGGTCAAACAATTAAGGAAGCCGTCGATGATGCCTACCAAGGTCTTAAGACAATAGACTTCGATGCTATGCATTACCGTAAAGATATTGCGTTTCAAGCTCTAGCAAAAAAAGATAGGTAAAAGGATAGGTTATGAGTCATTACGAAAAAGCTGGTGTTTCAATCGATGCAGGACAACAAGCTGTTGAGTTAATGAAAGATGCAGTAAAGCGTACGCACAATGCCAATGTGCTAGCAGGACTTGGTGCCTTT
>CALHRJ010000090.1 GCA_938038395.1 uncultured Deinococcales bacterium
GATGACTTTATAGAACATATTGATATCATTGTTGAATGTAGCGGTGACACCATTCATGCCACTGAAGTTGCTCAACAAGCGATCCAACATAATCTACCCCTTGTTACGATGAATGCAGAATTTCAAGTAACTACAGCTTCCCACTTCGTAGACAAAGGTTTTGTGACAGAAGCTGAAGGAGATCAGCCTGGTTGTATTGCAGCACTCGCAGAAGAAGCTATACATATGGGCTTTAGACCATTAGTTTACGGAAATATAAAAGGCTTTTTGGATCGTAATCCCTCAAGAGCAAATATGGAATACTGGGCTAAAAAACAAGGCATTAGTATACCCATGGTGACTTCTTTTGCTGATGGAACCAAAGTACAAATTGAGCAAGTACTGGTAGCTAATGGCTTAGATGCGTTGATTGTTCAACAAGGTTTACAAGGACCACAATGTACTAATGTAGAAGATGGTGGTAGAGCGCTCGCTCAGGGTGTTCGAGCCGATAAACCTATAAGTGATTATGTACTCTGTGGTGCTGGGCCAGCAGGTGTTTTTATTGTTGCTGAACACGACGAAGAGCAAATATCATCACTTCGTTATTTAAAAATGGGTGAAGGACCTTACGTCTTAGTTAAAAATTATCATCTCTGCCACTTAGAAATAACACGTACGCTACGTCAAGTTATTTCAGATAAGAAAGTATTGCTAAACAATACCTCTTCACCTCGTTATAGTGTTGCAGCTGTGGCTAAAACACCCATTCAAGCTGATCAAGTCGCTAAAATAGGTGTTGGTAGTTTCAAGTTAAGGGGAGAAGCAATTTCAATTGCCGATATTCCAAATCATGTACCCATTGGCCTTATTAAAGATGCTGTCTTGACCCGAGACGTTGCTGAGGGAGATATCATTACTTTTGATGATATTGATTTACCTGAAACGCTTGCGCTAAATATATGGCAAGATATTAGACAAAAAGCACTTAGTTAGATGTTTAATATCAATTGACAATACTTCCACCAAAATCACGTCGAGCAGCAGCTATGCTCACACTAAAGCCTGCTATAACATCTGCTAATGCCATAAGCATCAGTAAGAAAAATGTTGATGTTCCTGCAAATGGAAGCGTTAAGAACTCGATCAGAAAAGCAACAAAGACAACCATTGACAACATATGATCTATAACAGATGTTGTGTTGGTACGAGTCGCTTTAATGACCTCAATCGTTAAAAACAATATACCAAACGCTAATAGTAAATCACTCACAGACACACTAAATGATGCACCTGAAATAAGCGGAAAGCTAAACAAGACCTGATTGATAAGGTCGTTATTAACAAGTGCTAAAACATTATAAGCAATCAAAGTAATTAGTAGTGCTGGAATTTGCAAAAAAAACATAGTTACCACTCCAAAATTGGCTTGTTCACATAAGGTCTGATTGACCAACTTTCACAAGCAAAGTATTATCTAACCATACCATTCATGAAACATCTTAGAAACAAAAAACAGAGCATCTTTTTTCAGATACTCTGTTTAGGTTTACTTATAACCAAGTTTGTATAGCTTTGCTTATGAAGCTTTTTCAGGAAGTTTTAGTGCAGCAATAACCGTTTTAGTAAATTCAGCTGTTCCAGCACTACCACCTAAATCACCTGTAGGGTTTTCTTTAAGCGCAGTTTGGACAGCGTCATCTATAACTTTCGCAGCTTCTGATTGGTCTAGACTATGACGCAACATCATTGCGCCTGAAAGCAGTGTACCTGTTGGATTCGCTTTGTTTTGACCTGCAATATCAGGCGCAGAACCATGGATCGCTTCATACAAACCAATCTTGCCACCTATACTTGCAGAAGGTAACACACCTAAAGAACCTGGAATAACTGCTGCAAGGTCAGACAAAATATCGCCAAAGATATTGCTAGTAACAACAGTATCAAACTGCTTAGGGTTACTGGCAATTTGCATAGCTGCGTTATCTACATAAAGGTGATCAAGTTCAATATCTTTGAATTCGCTTTCGTGAACGCCGATAACGACATCTTGCCAGAACTGCGAAACATCTAGCACGTTTGCTTTGTCTACACTGGTGACTTTACCACCACGTAGTTTTGCACTTTCAAAGGCAACACGAGCGATGCGCTCGACTTCGTATCTTTCATATACCATGGTTGAAAGACCTTTGTTTTCTTCTACTAAGCTTGGTTTACCAAAGTAGATTCCGCCTGTGAGTTCTCGGATGATCATCATATCTGTACCCTGAGCTACAGCGTCTTTGAGGGGACTTAGGTGCTCGAGCCCCGCAAATACCTTCACTGGACGCAAATTTGCAAATACCCCAAGGTGCTTACGAATACCCAAGATGCCACTCTCAACACGGAATTCCCTAGCTACTTTATTCCAAGGGTGATCACCAACAGGACCACCAGCGCTACCCATAAGCACTGCGTCAGACTTTCCGCAAGCTTCTTTGGTTTCCTCTGGTAGTGGGTGTCCGTGGCTATCAAGCGCATTACCACCAAATGGCAAACGCTCATAGTTCAGTTTAAAATCAAAAGCATCAGCAACAAGATCTAAAACTTGAGTGGTTGCATCGATAACTTCTGGTCCAATAAAATCGCCTGGCAAAACTGCTATATTATATTGCTTCATTACTTCTCCTAAGTAGCATAGCTATTCTAACTACCTACTATAGACTTAAACTTCTAAAATCTGAAATCTAAATTCTAAAACTTTGAACTACATGTAAGCTAAGGTTGAGGCAACACTATCAACAGTATCGTTTGCTTCAAGCAGTTCAGCAAGTGGATCCCAGCGACCATTTACAAGTGCATCATGTGCACTATCTTTGATAGTTACTGCGTAGCTTTTACCATTTACAGTAATGGTTTTCTCAGCAACATTTATATCTACAATAGTTTCTGCGTCTGCTGTTACCGCAGCTGCAATTTCTTCAATCTGTTCTTTAGAAGCTTCTATACAAGGCATACCTAAAGTAATGGAATTACCATAAAAGATTTCCGCAAAGCTTTCTGCAATAACTGCTCTAAAGCCCGAACGGTAGATAGACTGTGGCGCATGCTCTCTTGAAGAGCCACAACCAAAGTTTGCATCTGAAATCATGATTTTAGCATCAGCACGATTAGGGTCATTTAAAGGATGATCAGTCGTATTACCATTGCTGTCGGTACGAACATCTGCGAACAAACCTTCGGCTAAATCGTCAAAGGTTACGCACTTTAAATAGCGAGCAGGAATGATGCGATCAGTATCAATATCATCACCTGAAACGTAAACCGCTTTGCCTGTTACTTGTTGAATTTTTTCTAACATAAATTATCCTAACTAACCGCAAACACGTTGCGTGCATCACTAATTTCGCCTGTTACCGCAGCCGCTGCAACCATCACTGGGCTCATCAATATTGTTCTACCTGTTGCACTACCTTGACGACCGATGAAGTTACGGTTACTGGTACTTGCACAAAGCTCATCACCAACAAGTTTGTCTGGGTTCATGGCTAAGCACATAGAGCAACCTGCTTCACGCCACTCAAAGCCAGCTTCGATAAGCACTTTGTCAATGCCTTCTTTTTGGCAAGCTTCTTTCACCAAAGATGAACCAGGAACAGCAATAGCTTTAATGCCATCTTTGACTTTATGACCTTTGATGAATTTAGCAACTTCACGGAAATCGCTG
>CALHRJ010000091.1 GCA_938038395.1 uncultured Deinococcales bacterium
TCATTTAGCAGTAGCACCTTGTATAGCTTTGGTACATCAATCTTATCTTTAGATTTACTTAAGGTATCTGTACTCATAGAATCAACTTATTCTGGCTCTGTTCTTTTTGTTCGCCTACTCTGGCTCAACTGTCGCCCTAAAAGGATGACCTTCTTGACGTGCTGACTTAATCACCTGATTTGCTTTCGTTTCTGCAATCTCAAAAGTGTACACACCAGCTAAACCTGCACCTTTTTGATGCACATCCAGCGTAATTTGATTGGCTTCTTCGTCTGTCTTGCCAAAAAAGCGTGTGAGGACATAACAAACAAAATCCCAGGTAGTGTAGTCATCATTAAGCAATAGCACCTTGTACATAGGCGGTTTGGTTACTTTAGTATTTGTTTTTGTAAGTGTGTCTGTTCCTGCCATCTTTAAACCGTCAATCTATTTATCATCTTTACAATATCTGATTTTACAATTATTCTATGGTTCTTGGATATATCTACAAACCAATTTATATAGGGGTAGCATGTTTTTAAGTGAAACGCAAAAACCGCCAAGCTGCGCCCTCAGCAATGTTCTTCTTAACACTGAAACCCTACCATCCGCCACATTGCAGACGTACCCATGATACTGTCTAAATCATTAGAAGTTTTGGGCATCTGCTTACATCTTTACTAGTTTAAACACTTAATAGAATTACTAAGGGTATCTACAATTTTCTCATCACTATTAGAACACTCGAGCTACTTCTGGTTTATCACAATCATGGTCACGCTACTAATCGGCATCGGCAAAACAGGCTTTGGTGGTGGACTCGTAGCCATCGCCACACCACTTATGTCACTGAGCATGACTGTGGCAGAAGCGGCGGCGCTTTTACTCCCCATGCTCATCATCGCAGATGTTTTTGCCGTTAAGCACTACCACAATAAAGTTGATAGCAAGAACTTACGGATATTGCTACCCGCAGCAATTATTGGCATCATTATAGGCGCTTTGTTCTTTACAAGCTTTAGCGATAAAGACCGAATTCTCAAATTTTGTATTGGTGTGATTGCTGTAGCATTTGTACTCTTTCAATTTGGCAAGGCAGCCTTATTCAAAAATATAAACCATACAAAACCATCTTGGACCTTTGGCTCAATCATCGGTTGCTTCGCTGGCTTTACCTCCACCCTTGCTCATGTTGGTGGTCCACCTGTAAGCATTTATCTCTTACCTCAAGGTATGTCGCCAACACTTTACGTTGGTACAAGTGCCATCTTCTTTTTTGTTGTTAATCTTCTCAAACTTATTGCTTATTTTATTCTAGGTCTCATAACAGTTGGTAATTTAACGATTGTGGTTGTCCTGCTACCAATTTTGTATATTGGCAGTTTAATTGGTGTTTGGCTTCTCAAACGCTTTAGTCAACTTTGGTTCAACAGAATCGTTTACAGTCTCTTATTTTTAACAGGTGTTCAGTTAATACTTGGACGCAGTCTCATCAGTTTTTTCACCTAATTTTGATATCAACTTCATATCTAGCAGCGAAACTACTCAATAGAGGCCAAGTGAACTAACTAAATTTTGGGTTAAACTAACACCATGTTGACAGATCAAGCAATTCAGGACTTTATAACAGCAAATAACATAACAGGCAAACTTGTCTATTCAGAGGAAGAAACACCAACCGTGGCTGATTCAGCACGTATGTTGGGTGTAGAACCTGAGCAAATTATTAAAAGTCTTGTTTTTTTAGCCAATGGTATACCGCATCTTGTGATTGCTGCGGGTGAAGTTCGGGTTAGCGACAAAAGGTTGAGGGACGTTATGGAGGTTTCTCGGAGTAAATTACGGATGGCCAAGCCAGACGAAGTCCTAGAAATAACTGGCTTCCCTGTAGGAGCTATGCCACCTTTTGGGCACAAGGAAAAATTACCTACATGGATAGATAGCTTTAGCGTTCCTGACGATGCAACCCAACTCTTTGGTGGTGGTGGCACCCGCTCGGCGATGCTCGAGCTCTCCTCCCAAACTCTCCTAAGCGTCACACAAGGTAAATACCTCCCCCTAAGTACCGACTAGCTGTCTCGTAAACCTGAAGACACAAGGCAGAAGCTATACTCATGATAGGGTAGGAAAACAAAAATACAATCTAAGGTTACCCATATGAAACATCAACTCCACAACAAAAACTACTTATTCATACTTGCACTAGTTATTTTCATGTCCATCAGCTTCGTAAACGCAAAAGTTGGCGAAGACCTAGCAACAAACCTAGAACGCTTTGGCGACTACGAAATTGAAGAAGTAGAAGAACTAAGCTATAGCTACAAAAACACAAATTTTAGCTATGAACTTCGCAACGACTTAGTTTATGTCTTAAAAGGTGATTCAATCCTAGACGAAGAATCAACCGTCTTTATGGCGCGACTTATCAATACAATCATGGCTTATGGTGATGAATTTGAAGAATCTATGGTCAGCTATTTTGCAGAAGACATCTTAGAGTTTATAGGTAGCGATGGCACAACCGAACTCATTGGTGAATATAAATTCAAATTTTTCGTTTCAAATGTTCTAGTTGAAAATGACAGTGAAGCTGACAGTGAAGCTGAATCTGAAAAAAAGACATTTTTACCTAAGGTCTTCTTCAATATAACTTTCGCAGAAATACCTACTAACTACTTTCAACACCCTGCTTTTAGCGAAGGTCCACATGACGCACCCTATGTCATCCGTGAATTCACAGATTTACAGTGTCCTGCTTGCCGCGCCTTTGCAGCAAGAGGTATGCCAATCGTAAAAGAGTTAATCAAACGTGGCGATGTGCGCTACGAATTCCATCATTACCCCCTACAAAGCATCCACCCACTGGCTATCATTGCTGCTGAGGCTCTGGAATGTACAATGGCTATCAATGGGCGTGAAAGTTTTTGGAGCTACCACGACACACTCTTTAGTCAGCAATCAAATTGGCAAAATGTAGAAGATCCAATCCCTACTTTTGTTATCTATGCTCGACAAAATGGTCTCAAAACAGACGGCTTAGAAGCCTGTTTGCGTCAACATCAATACCAGAGCACCGTAACAACCGCTTACCAATATGCACTTTATCTAGAAGTAGATAGTACACCCACAATATATATAAACAACTACATTATGCGCCCAACTCTTGAAGAAAATAATCGTGGTGCTGAACTTGGTGTACACTGGTTTACCTTTGAAGATGTATTTACAAAGCGCTTTGAATTTAGCGATAGAATGTCACTTTACTAAAACATTGCCTTAAATTGTATCTATAGGTTGTATCAAAAAATCTTTTCTTCATACTTAGGAAGTAAACTACAAACATACAGTCAAAGACCAAAAGCATGGTCGCAAACTGTATGTTTTTTTGTACTAAAGCATGTGGATATAATAGCGCATCCACGTAATGTTGACCTCTGCTGAACGGATTTGTTCTTACTCGCCTCCGCTCGCCGATTTGTCTGAGGTTCAACAAATCGTGGAAGAGCTTTAACCTGCATCTCCAATAAAAAGTTGACATACAGAAATGCTTTTACTTTGCATACTAAAATGATTACATAAACGTTAAATCGAGAGGATTCAATATGAAAAAATTGATGTTTTTATTTCTATCGGCAGCATTCCTTACAAACATAACTTTTGCTCAAATCGGCAACGACCTAGACACAACGCTTGAAGGTCTAAGTGATTATGCACTTGCAGGCGGAGTTGATGATGAAGGTCAAGTTTTTTATTCAATAGACGATACTGAATTTAAACTTCAAGTTCAAAGTGAACTTGTCAAACGTATGGATGGAACATCCATTATGAATGAAGATGGTATTGCTTTTGTTTCTAAACTTTTTGCTGTAGCCACAGGTTATGGCGATGATATGGAAACAGGTTTCATCAACTTCTTCAATGAAAACCTTGAAGGACTATCTCAAGAAGCTGCTTTAACTATTCCTATTGACCAGTTTTTTACAATGGGCATCGAAGTTACTGGCAACGAAGCACCTTACACTGCAAGCTATTCACTCTACTTAGAAGAAATCGCAGCAGATGCTTTTCCAACCACAGCACACACAAAAGGCTCTGAGGATGCAACCATCGTTATTCGTGAATTTAGCGACTTACAATGTCCAGCCTGTCAACGCTTTCACCAAGAAACTATGCCCTACGTTCAAGGTTTAATAGATGAAGGCAAAGTTCGTTTTGAATTCCATCACTTACCGCTAGCAAGCATCCATGCCAATGCAATTAGCGCAGCTCAGGCTATTGAATGTGTTTCTGAACATAACGGTGAAGAAGGCTTTTGGACATATCATGATGAGCTTTTCGAAAGACAAAGAGCTTGGGAAAATCTAGATGACCCATCTAACTACTTTGTCCGCTTAAGTGATGAGCTAGGCTTAGCCACAGATGAAATCAAGAGCTGCATTACTGAACTACGCTATGAAGATCTTATTGCTGAAGCAATGATTAAGGCAACTGATCTTGGTCTAAATAGCACGCCTTCTGTATTTGTTAATGGTTATAGAATTGGCAACTGGCTAGATACCACTAATTTCGAACGTACTATGATGTTAGCAACTGCTTTTGCAGAAGAAGCTGCCGAAACAAGCGAGTAAATGTATCTACGTTAGCGGCTTTTAGGCTTAGCACTACTTTTGCTAAGCCTTTTTTAGTTTAAAACTAAGCAAACTACAATCAAATTTCGCTATAAGTCAGTTACAGATGCATAACACATATCTACGAGTACTTGATAAACTAGAAGCTACTGGTTTAGCTAAACAAACCACAAAATGGTATATATAATACCTTTTGACTTTTTTTTAGGGTTTAAACTAACACTTACTTATTATGATTTATATTCTTGTTCCATTACTGATTCTTGCTGACCAACTTACAAAAATTTGGTCTTTTAATAAATTCATCCCTGGAGTACCTTCGCAATCGGTAGGTTTAGGTTTTTACTTTACCTCTGTCAAAAATACTGGTGCAGCTTTTGGTATTTTCCAAAACAACACACTAGCACTAGGTATCCTTTCGCTCTTAGTTTCAGCATTCCTAATCCTTTTCGTAATTAGAAATCGTAACAAACTCAATGCTCTTTCGCACTTTGCACTTATGTTAATCCTGTCTGGTGCAATCGGTAACATGATTGATAGATTATACCTTGGGTATGTACGTGACTTCATTCACTTCAACATTCCACAACTGAACTTTGCGGTATTCAATATTGCAGATAGCTGTGTAGTAGTCGGTGCGAGCTTACTATTTTTGGCTAATCTAAGACCTACAAAACCTGTAGCTGTAGAAGCTGAATCACAAGAAACAAATATTCAAGCTTCACCATTTTCAACGGGTGAAACACATCCATCAACTAAACCCGATGAGGCTAGTCTGTAGTTTCAACATTTACAAAATCAATGTAAGAGCATCTAATTTCTAGGTGCTCTTCTTTTTTGCAAGTCATTAGGTATGCCCCCCTAAAAGTTAAAAATTCGTATGAGTATTTTGGAGGGTTTTCTAAAACACACCAGTCAACCTCCTATGGAATGTACTTGAAGTAAATTAATATTAGGTTGGAAAGCAATAAACGTTATATGCTTTAAACCATGTCAAGAAATTTTTCATTCCCACAGTTAGGCGAAAGCCGCACAAAAGTCAAAAGAAACCACGCCTTTGTATCTCCAGATGGTCACGTACAAACTACCTTGCCAAATTGGCAAAAAGCGATGGTCACTATTTTAGTAAGCCCACAAATGGGTGCACGCTTTAGTCAGTACTTAGTTGATTGTAGTAGAGGTAGTATTGGTACTGCAGCACCTGAAGGAATCGAACGCTTTATCTTTGTGGTGAGTGGTAGTGTCACGCTAGAAATCGGCAAGAAAAAACATGTTCTTGAAGAGTATGGTTATGCACTTGTTCCTGCTGATGTTGAGCATAAAATCACTTCTAAAGGCAAAGGTCAACTCAATATTTTTGAAAGACGCTATATAGCTATAGAAGGTCATGACAAACCCAAACTCGCCATTGGCAACGAAAAGAAACTTAAAGGCGAAGCCTTCCTTGGCGATGAAGGGCTTATCTGCCGAAAGCTTTTACCTGAAGACTTAGGTTTTGATATAGCAGTCAATACAATGAGCTTTGAACCTGGTACGCCTTTACCTTTTGTAGAAACACATATTATGGAACACGGCATGCTCATGCTTGAAGGTGGCGGCGTGTATCGATTAGATGATGATTGGTATCCAATCCACCAAGGCGATAACCTTTGGATGGGTCCCTACTGTCCGCAATGGTTTGGTTGTTTGGGTAAAGTGCCAGCAAAGTATCTTCTCTATAAAGAGGCTAACCGTGATCCAGACGCACATGCGAAACTAAGCTAACACTTAAGTTGGGCAATGACCCATCCCTTTTTTATTTTTTGTCTTTCCTTGTGGGCACAGCACCACCCTACTTCAATACTAATTGTAGGGTGCGGCTTTGCCCACCATCTTTTGCATTTTACGAACCATAATGGGCATGACAATATAAGTATAGTTCATCCTACACAATGATATTATCGATTTCTTCTGTTGATACACCTACCGTGCCAGCAGCAGCGACAATCCCCGCCCAAGCAGCTTCAGCTAAAGGCACGCCATTTTCTTTGCGCTCTTTTGTCGTTGCTCTTTCAGGTTCACCTGCAACCAAAACCTCATCTGTTTCTGGGTCAGTTTT
>CALHRJ010000092.1 GCA_938038395.1 uncultured Deinococcales bacterium
TGACCAAAGTGTTGATATTGACGTATTCATTCCAAGTTTACTATTGTCGTTTGAAAGCTTACTTAAGCGTGTATTTGATGACCTACTCAATGGTTTAAAAAATCATAATTTGTATTCGATGGGTTTGGCTCAATATTTGAAGTTAGAGGATGAGCAAGTCAATGGGAATGTCGTGAAACTACGCTATCGATTACCGATTGATAACGTAAAGCTTGTTTTTGAAGCTATGAACCACTAAAAACTTCTAAGCAGCTGCCAAATACCAACAGAGAGGTGGCGGCAGTGTACTATCTTGGATACCCTTTTTTAGCAATTTAAGGTAAAGTGTAATCAAATCGTTATCTTATTTGACTTACTTTAGGGGCCTCAAAAAAGAGGCGTTAATAATCTGAGAAGGGTGTAAATAATGGCTATACGCTTACTAGAACTCTCCGGTACAAACTATGAAATGGGTTTTCGACATGGAGAATTGTATAAAGATTCCATTCAAAATTTTGCTGAGGAACGTGTTAGATTAAGTGGTGAAGCTACTTGGACTGGACAAGGTCTTAGTCGCTCTGAAGTCTTGGCGTTAGCAGAAGCTTGTTTGGATGAACACAAGATATACTGCCCAGATCTTTATGAAGAACTACAAGGTATGGCAGATGCGACAGGATTGAGTCTTTCAGAATTACTTATAGTTAATGGCTTCACTGACTTTATAGATGTTGTGTATAACGTTAAAAACCTTAAAAAGAAAATGCCTGCGGCAACTGCGGACAATTGTACATCCTTTTTGGTGCCAAATAACCGCAGCGAAAATTCTCAAGGCTTTTGTGGTCAGACATGGGATATGCATAAAGCAGCAACCCCACACGTTGTCCTAATTGATGGAAAACCTAAAGATAAACCAAACTTTCTCGCCTTTACCTCAATGGGTTGTGTAGGCATGATTGGTATGAATGACGAAGGTATTTCTGTAGGAATCAATAATCTACTTGGTGCTGATGGTCAGATCGGTGTGATGTGGGTTTTTGTTATCAGGAAAATACTTGAACAGCGCACGCTTGAAGAAGCGATTAAGTGTATAGCAAATGCTCCACTGGCAGGAGCACATAACTTTTTATTGTTTGATAAAGAGGGTAATGGTTTTAATATAGAGGCCATGTCAACCAAGATGCACATTGAAGAGTTAAAAGAAGATCCTATCGTGCATACGAACCACTGCGTTTGGGATGAAACAAAAGCTTTGGAACGTACCAGAGCGCCTGATTCTCAAGCTAGTTCGGTTGCTCGCCTGAGTACTGGTCAAGATTTACTTGAAAAAGACACGATTGATGTTGAAGATTTAAAAAGCCTTACGAGAAATGAAACGATTTGTGTTCGCCCCACAGCTCCAAGCTATGTTGAAAGTTGTGGCGCTGCAATTATGCGACCGTCAACAGGTGATTTCTGGGCTGTTTGGGGTTTACCTGATGAAAATGAATACGAGCATTTTTCACTTTAGATTTAGATATCAGATTAAGTTTTGCGTTTAGGCTTAACTATTGGCATCAATCTGCCTAGCTAAATCAATATCTAACTGTGTAATGCCACCACTACTGTGTGTCGTGAGTGAAATCGAAACTTTATTGTAACTATTGGACCAGTCTGGATGATGGTCCATTTTTTCTGCAATTAGGGCGATTCTTGTCATAAAAGCAAATGCATCTATAAAGTTATCAAAGGATATTTTTCGGTTTATTTTATTTGAGTCAAGTTGCCAGTCTTTAAGATTAGCTAATTGTGATTCAATTTCTATTGCAGTAAGAAGTGTAGGTTTCACGAGACTTCACGATCAATCGTTTTTCCTCGTTGCATAAACGCTGCAATCAAGACAAAGGCGTAGCACCAAAGTAACCATGAAGCAACAGCTGAGTCGCTACTGGGTGCAAGACTTGGAAATATAGTTCTAAAACTTACCATTACTATGCTGTCTAGAAACATACCTGGTAATGCTAACAGAATGGTTGCTTGGAATTGCTGTGATGGGCGTAAGTTTTGCCAAGTAAATATTGATAGTGCAAGTATAAGTATTCCAAAGCTTGATACTAGGTAAAGCGCAAGTGCTAAGAGTGGTTGATTTGGTTGAAAGATATAATGGCCAAAAAACCTTATTACTAAAGTAGCTACAAACCAAATGATGAATCCTAGGCATAGGAAGATAGTCGGGTTTAGTACTGATTTAACGTTTGTTGAGCTAGATAGATCATCTTGATTAGGCTCTTGAACGTTGTGTTTTAGATTAGCGGTATCATCACTATAGGGTTGACTCATTGAATCTATACTATAGCTGAAAAGAGTTCTAAATGTCACCTCTAAACGGTGACAAAAAAATTACCGTACATGAATTTAAATCCAAGTACGGTAATTTTTGTTGTTATTGAGGGTTTGGCTTGTTTAGTACCTGTAGAGCAATAATCGATAGCCTTCTGCAGAGGTTTTGTTTAGCTCGAGCCGTAGGTTGCCACCACCAGTAGCAGAGTAATTCGCAATATGCCAATCTGCAACACCCTCACGTTTTTGCTGCCAATTATTGGTCCAACCTGTGTCTATTACTTTTTGAGAAATTACTGCCAGCAATTCTTCAGGCTGTTTTTCGGAGTTAACATTGAATTCAGCACGACTTCTAAATAAAAGTTCACGGCGGAAGTCCAGTTCACTAACTTCTGATTCCGACATGGTCATGATGAAGCGATTGTTTTGAGAGTTCTGAGCAAAGCTAGTGGATAACAAAAAACTAACAACTATAATAACAAAAAGTATTGAACCAGAAAGTTTCACGATATCTCCAATCAAATAGGGTTTGGGGTTAGGATAAAGTAGAGTTTCGTTTAAAGAATACAGACAAAACTTCTCCTATAAGGCACTATAGCACCTTTGGTTGATTTATGTGTGTATCCTTAGAAACATTTGGATTTATTAAGGGAAGTTAAAATGGCGGCGGGAAGTATTAGGGAGTTGCTATAGAGATAATCAAGTTATAGCGTGAATAATAATCTTTATGTTAGCAACTCCTTGACTTTGGTGTAAGTTCAAAGCCTTGGGTTTTAGTTTGAAAATAGTATGAGGGTTTGTTAAATATAGGCTTCAAAATGACTTGTCCAATGAGAAAATTTGGGAGATAAAACAAGATATGTATGGGTGCAACTGTAAAATAGCAGATATGAGAAATAGCGTGTTTCTAAGCGAAGCGCGAAAACCGCCAAGGTGCAACGTACGGAATACGTCGTGATTAACTAGGGGCTATCTTTACATGCTAATCTGAGGTTGGACCCGATATGTATTTGATGGTTGACAACCCTATCTAAGCTATGTAAACTGTTGAACGCATTGAGCAATTCACACGTTGGATTTATATGGTGGATTGAAACAATGTTTTTTGGCCCGGTGGTGTAGTTGGTTAGCATATCTGCCTGTCACGCAGAAGGTCGCGAGTTCAAGTCTCGTCCGGGTCGCCAAAATCCTCAAATTTGAGTTGAAAGAAGTTGGATAACATCCAGCTTCTTTTTTTATGTATTGCACATCTTGCATCTGCCCAAATTTGCATTCTGGACGCAAATCTCCAATTTTAGTCATTATTGAAAAATACTGATGCTAAAGGCTTTTTAGGATATTCTGTAAAATCTCGAAAGTATATCTATACAGAAATGGCACGTCTATAAGGTGTTTTGAATAAGTGCAAGAGTTGAGTTAATTGATTACCAATCATTTGCTTAAGCTAAGTCTTGGGATTTTCATTAACTAAGAATTGTGAAGTTTGGGTAGTGTTTTTTGTTTAGCTATGGTTTACAATAGAAACGACGTGACTAAGTTACCTTTGTTTCCACTACCAGAAACCGTTTTATTCCCAGGTATGGCCTTACCTTTACATATCTTTGAAGAACGTTATAAGCAGATGATTCGTGATTGCATGGATAATGACATCAGTCGGATTGTTATAGTCTTGTCTAAAACCCAAATGGAAGACTATAGCGAGGAGAATTTTTCTGAAGGTGCTTTTGAAGCCCCAGATACCTATCTTAGTGATGATAGTGCGTTGAAAGATAGTGAAACCATACTCACGAATCCTACGATTGCAGCAAATGACTTGGTTGCAACCAAAATGTTTGAAGAAGAAACTGCATTTATTTATGAAATTGGTGCTTATTTAGATATTATGCAGATATCTGAAAATAGTGATGGTAGTTTTGATATTTTGGGACATGGTGGGGATAGATGCAAGGTAGAGAATGTAGATGAAGGTAGCCATTTATACCTGAGCATTGAAGATAAGCCATTGCCAATTGAACGTAGTGACCTAAATATAGAGCGTTTACGGGCATGGGATGCTGTTGAGCTATTCAAGCGCTATGCAGAAATTGTTTACCCAGCTGATGTGCAGCAGCAAATTGATGAGGCGATGCCAGCAGATATAAATTTACAAGCTTCATTTATTTGTGCGAATTTAAGTGTTGACAGTAGTACAAGACAAGATTTATTAGAAGCCAGTTCATTGCTTGATCGTTTTACTTTGGCGCAGGCTATTATGAAGTCCGAACTGCGTAAATTAAAGCAAAAGCGAGGTAAGGCCTGGCCTAAAGAGCAGGGTGAGCAATCAAATCAAGAGTCACAACAAGACTTTGTGCCAGAAAACACTATAGAAAATCCAGACCAAAATTAAATATGACAACATTGCAAGAGAAATTGCGTTTTACGTGGGATAGGCTACCTTATGTTTGTGCTGATGTAGCAGGTACAGGTGGCCAAATTCGCCAAGAGACTGAAGATTTTCAAGTCGAGGAGTTACCTTTATATTTGCCGGAGGGTAAAGGGTCACATAGCTATGCTTTTATTGAAAAACGTAATCTAAGTACTCGAGATGTGTTTGTAAAGTTACTTGAGGCAGGTATTCCTGAACGTAATATCGGTGTGGCAGGTTTGAAAGATAAGGCTGCTATTGCCAGACAGTGGATGAGTGTGCCAAGAAAATTTGAGGATGCACTCAAAAGTCTTGATGATTTTGAAGATATCAGAATACTTGAGCTCTCTCGGCATAAAAATAAATTGGCGATTGGCCATTTAACAGGTAATAGGTTTAAATTACGCGTGCGTGGCACTGCTGAAGAAGCTCTGGCCGAAAACGCTATCGAGCTTGCTCGAGCCTCAATTGACATCATCAATAGCTCTGGTATGCCTAATTTTTTCGGACCACAGCGTTTTGGAAACTACGGCAACAACGCCATGGACGGTTACAAAATTCTGATGGGGGAGAGAGTACCTGGTGGAAAGCAACTTAAGCGATTTTTTATCTCAAGCTTGCAATCTGCACTCTTTAACCAAAATGTTTGTTGGCGACTTGAAAGAGGTCACTATACAGGCTTAGTGTCTGGTGATTGGGCAAAAAAACATGACACAGGTGGCGAGTTTGAGGTGAAGGAATTAGAGACTGAACTGCCGAGGGCACTTAACAATGACATTAGTGCGTTGCTTCCACTTTACGGCAAGAAGATAAAGATTGCTGAAGGAGATGCGGGAGCCCTCGAGCGCGAAGTTTTAGAGCACTTTGAAATAGAGTGGGATGCCTTTACTGGTAGACGTGGCGCAAGGCGCATCACAAGAATATTCCCAAAGGATATTGAACTTGAAGAAGAGTCTGATGGCTATACTGTTTCATTTTCTTTACCAAAAGGTGCTTTTGCGACCGTTTTTATGCGAGAGATAATGAAAGTAGATGTAGATGCTCCAAGAATGTCTCCGCATTTAGTTGAAACAGCGTAAAAGATATTGCCAAAGTGTTGTTAAGCACCTGGAGAACTAAGTAAAATAATTGATAATCTTTATGATCTAGCAAGCAAAGGTCATCTAAAAAGTAAAATTATTTGTCATGTATGGAGCAATAGAACAGACCCAAGCACAGTCGTACCTAGGACAATGGGTGCGTATTATAATTGATAGACCCTTAGCTAGTAAACATCCAGAACACGATGTCATCTATACATTGAACTATGGTTATGTTCCGAATACCGTTGCAGGTGATGGCAAAGAACAAGATGCATATGTTATTGGTGTTGAACAACCAGTAAAGGAATTTTACGGGTTTTGTGCAGCAGTTATTGAGCGCCAT
>CALHRJ010000093.1 GCA_938038395.1 uncultured Deinococcales bacterium
GTTTCGCCAAAAGCAGTTACGTCAAATTGAGTTGTAGGCATGAGGAATTAGGCTCGAGCTTCCTTCAAAGCACTCTGCAGTTTTTCTGCACGTTGTGTAAGCGCACTTAATTCATCTTGGGTTACTTCATTATTCTTAACCAAATAACTACCAATACCAAAAGCAACTGCGCCAGCTTTATGGAAGTCCATAATTGTAGTAGGATCAACCCCACCTGTAGGAATAAAATCAATATGATCTAGTGGCGCACGCAAAGCTTTTAGGTAAGACGGTCCCATAGCATTCGCAGGGAAAAGCTTCACTGTTTCACACCCCGCAACATAGGCAGTTTGTGCTTCAGAAGCAGTAAAGATGCCTGGCAACATAAGCACATCTTGCTTTTTAGCCTCTTCAATAGAAGGAATATCTAAACAAGGCG
Organism: uncultured Deinococcales bacterium; assembly: GCA_938038395.1. Classification (GTDB taxonomy): domain Bacteria; phylum Deinococcota; class Deinococci; order Deinococcales; family Trueperaceae; genus CALGZD01. The sequence continues at coordinate 419 of CALHRJ010000093.1, forward strand.
CAATCACAAAAGAAGCACCTGCATCTACAGCTTTCACAACATCTTCAGCCGTACGAACCGTACCAGCGCCAATCTGTAATTCATCACCATACTCTTTTTGTAAAGCTGCAATACCTTCCAATACATTTGTAGTATTCAGGGTGATTTCTATAACCTTTACCCCCCCTGCAAGCAGTGCTTCAGAGATGGCTATGATTTCTGCAAGGCTAAACTTCCCTCGGATAATGCTGATTAAACCATTGGCATAGAGTTGTGATTTTGTTTCTTGAATTGTCATGAATCAACCTATCATAAATAATTTTTAGCGTACTTCAACTGCTTTACAACTAACCTTACAAACACTAATCCTGAGTACATAGTATGCATTTTACTTAAGGCACCATAACTAGTGCGTACTAATGCTGATGATCAATATGATGACCAGTATCTATATGGTGCGCACAGTATTTGCAAAAAACTGCATCATCATCATGTCCGGGGCGCATACAATTTTCACAACGACGCTCTTCTTCCTTTTTTTGCCCACCTTTAACATTTACAGATGCGTCAGATGCGTCAGCTCTTGAAATCTCTACAGATACAATACCTGTAGGCACAGCAATGAGACCATAACCAAGAATCATCACCATAGCAGCAAGAAATTCACCAAGCGGGGTGGAAGGTGCTATATCGCCATATCCAACTGTAGTAATAGTCACAATTGCCCAGTAAATACTCTCAGGTATATTGTCAAACCCATTTTCTGGACCTTCTACTAAGAACATAATCGAGCCAAGAATAGTAACTATTGTTAATACCGTGAAGACAAAAACAGTAATTCTGGCACGACTAGCAATAACAGCCCGACCTAGAACACTTGCACCATCAACAAATTGAACAAGTTTTAGGATTCGGAAAACACGTAACAACCGTAGTGAACGAATAACAATACCGTATTGAAAACCAACAAAAAACAGACTCAAATAACTTGGTAAAATTGCTAAAAGATCAACAATACCAAAGAAACTGCGAATATATTTTGGACGGTTGTAAGACACCCAAATACGTATAAGGTATTCGATAGTGAATATAAATGTGAACACCCATTCTAGGGTTCTCAGGGTGTTACCGTAGGCAAAGCGAACACTGTCAACACTTTCAAGCATAACCAATAAAACACTCATCAAAATAACGATGAGTAAGAGAATATCGAATAAACGTGAATAGCGAGTATTGTGTTCAAAAATAATATCGCCGATTAGTGTCCTCAATTGAGACATGCTGTAATTGTAACCTTTGACATACTTTTAGGGGTAGAGCAGGGGTAACGGGGTGCGTCCCGCAAAAGGTTGAACGTATATCTAAAAAAATAATCTGATATTCAACTCTAGTAGGGACGCACCTTAGAAGTTTTTCAAAAAGCGAAAAAACTTTTATTTGCGTTAAATCTCTTTCCAACCTTGGATGGGACGCACCCGGGGTAACGCATAGTTCTATCTAACTAAAGATTAGCTTTCTAAGCACTTAAACTATTGCGATTGAATGTACAAGCCAATCTAAAATAACTTCCTAGCACATAAGGAATATTTAGCTCAGGGAATCAAAACCTATCCATCTTATTTAGAAGTCATTCCTGAGCTAGATATTTATTTAGCCAAATTAGAGACTATAGAGCGCATATCTACCTAACTTTCCTGTAATAGTAGATGTATGATACTCAAGTTATGAACGTTGTTATTGTTGGTGATACCCATATTAGTCTACTTATTAGTGAGGCACTCCATCACTACCACAACGTTACTGTTATTTGCCCAAGCCATGACCATGCAGCTAGCTTTGATATCTTAGATATACAGATTCTCAGGGGTAATGGTATTGATCCAGAAGATTTAAGACTAGCTAAGGCAAATACAGCAGATGCATTTATAGCTTGTACCGCTAATGATGATGTTAACGTACTTTCTTGCATCGCAGCAAAAAGTTTAGGAGCAGAAAAAACACTAGCTTTTGTAACACGTCAGCACTATGTTGAAGCTTTTTCTCCAAAAGGTTTGATGGATAGTGTAGGTGTTTCGATAGATAGTATTTTATGGATACAACGTATCTTGGCTCAACGGATTGCTGATATTATTCAAGTACCCAGAGCACTAGAAACAGCTACTTTGGCCGAAGGTAAAGTTGAACTAGTTGAATACAAACTAGAAGATGATGATATTTATACAGGACAACAACTTTTGCATCTAGAACTACCTGCTAAA
>CALHRJ010000094.1 GCA_938038395.1 uncultured Deinococcales bacterium
GGTATTGCAGATATTGGTGCGTCGCTCGCTTACGTTACTATTAATATATTTTTTCTGAAATATCTGGTTGATGTAGTTGGCTTAAAGCCATATTTAGCTGGGTCGGCTTTTTTGGTAGGCCGCGCAATAGATGCCATTACTGATCCACTTATGGGTACGATAAGTGATCGTTTTGAAAGTCGATGGGGTAGACGTATGCCCTTTATCTGGGCAGGGATTATACCTCTTGGGCTTAGTTTTGCCTTGTTGTGGATGTTGCCAGCTTTTGAAAACCAATTACAATTGTTTGCGTTAACGTGTTTATTATTGAGTATTCACGCTATTGCTTACACGATTGTGCAAGTGCCTTACCTTTCATTAACCCCAGAACTAGCACCTGACTATAGCCAAAGAACAGTTTTAAGTAGTTTTAGAGCTGGTTTTGGAACCTTGGCTTCGATGATTGCAAGTGCTGGACCGCCATTAGTCGTTGCAATGTTTGCAGTACAAAATGAATTACGTGGTTGGGCAGCTATGGGTATCCTTTTTGGAGTGATCATATCCTTATCGTATGTTGTGATGGCTTTAGGTGTTCAATCTACCGAAGCTTTTAAGCGTATTCCACATAAAGTGCCAAAGCAAGAAAAGCAAATAGCTTGGTGGCAACATTATGGCAGTGTTTTTTCAGCATACGGTTTTAGCGCAATTTTTGTATTGTTTGTAGTCATTACTGTAGGCTTTGGGGTAGTTTCTGCAATATTACCGTTTTATTTGGAACATGGCTTTGGTTTGATTGGTGTTCAACAAACTTTACCTATGGCAATTCTATTTGGTGTGGGCATAGTTTCTTTACTGTTGTGGACGTTTTTATCTGATCGTTTAGGCAAGCGGGCTGCTTTTGCTCTAGGTATTGTGCTTTTTAGTGTAGCGCTACCGTTGCTAGTTTACTTATCACCGTACGGTGGTTTGTCTCCACAACTGATTGGCTTTAGTATATTGGCGGGTATGGGGTTGGGTGCAATTATTCTTTTTCCGTGGGCAATGTTGCCAGATGTAACAGATTTTGATGAGTTGAAAAGTGGACAACGGCGAGAGGGCTTACTGTATGCTTTTTTTACTTTTGGACAGAAATTAGCTGCTGCAATTGGTGTTTTTATAGTTGGATTGATGTTGACAGTAGTTGGTTATATAGAAGGTGCTCCGACACAAACAGCCATTGCAGTAAATGGCATTCGCTTGCTTATAGGTATTGTCGCTCCGTTAATATTTGCAACAGCACTTTATTTTTTGTGGCGCTATCCAATTACCAAACAGGCTCATGCAGCACTAAAACAACAATAAACGTCAAGCTTAGACGTCAAGCTTATAACGTGTCCGAAAATATATGTTGTAAACAAATGAGCTAGGGCTATCATTTGCTTGACCATATTCCGTAAGCTACCTAGATATCTCTATAAAAATGACATCAGACTAAACTCCGGATATAAACGGAATTGGTATTAATCTACTACTAGAATACTAGCTTAGCTTTCGCTATACTATGACTATGCTCAAAGCCCAACTTATAAGTCAAGCTACCGACAATATCAACGAAGCCAATGCACTTGCTCAACAAGGGGATGTACATGGCTCAATGGCTGCTTATGAAGAGGCACTTAAGGATTTACATTCGGTTGGGCCTAGTTATGACAGAGATGTATTACTTGCTCAGGTTTATTTAGCACGTTATGAAAATGCCTCTAAGTTTAAGCTTTCGCCAGATGTTTCTGATTTACGCTATGGCTACTCATATGCTAAAACGACGAAGGATGTCGAGGCTCGAGCTCTGGCTGAAACCCTCTGGCAAGCCTACAAAGAATAGTACTTACTAGAAAAATATTATTTGAGATTTACCAACTAGAATAAGCGCTAAATGCTGTGAGATTGTAAGCTGAAATCTTATCTCGAAAATCGAACAAAGTGCTTAGCAATAAAAGGCTTTTGCCAATTTAACGAATACAAATCTTACCAAAAAATCCCAAATTATAGAATGGCTTAATTAAAGTGTGCTAAAGCGTTACTTTGACCTTATCTGTTGGTAGTTTTGTCACTACGTTTAGCCAAAATCCACTGCTATTCTCAGGTCAACGCGTACGGCAAAGTTTAGTTTAGGCCAATGCGCTTTAATATGTGTATCAAAATCGGTACTCACCCATATTTCTAAAGCGTCATAAGGTATTTCAAATAAATTTAATTTGAATTCAAAAGCCCTATGTCTGCAGGAAGGAGGGCCACTTGGAAGCCCAAGGTGAGAAGTTACTTCAAGATCTCATTGCTAAAGAGCAAAATCTTGTTGCGAAAGTCCAAGAAAGTGAAGCTAAGGCCGCCTCTATAATTAAAGAAGCCCAAGCCGAAGCAACACGAATCTTAGACGAAGCAAAAGAGAAAATTGCAGCTTTAACCAGTGAACAAGAGGCAAAAACGCAATCGGAAAGTGAAGAGATTCACAAGTCAGTTTTATCTGATGCTGAGAGCGCAGCTGCTGAAATCAAGAAGTTAGCTACTAATAATACAGACAAGGCGATAAGTCTTGTAATGGAACGTCTAACACCATGATTACCTCCATGGACCACCTTAC
>CALHRJ010000095.1 GCA_938038395.1 uncultured Deinococcales bacterium
AAACGCAGCGAAAAATAACTGAATTAAGAGTTTTCTGAAGATATTTCACCAATATAATCGATTGCGAAGTGGTGCATGCTTTATTCTTACTAATGTTAATTTCGTTATCAGAAATTTAAATATTTCAAAGGTGTGACAATCTAGTTAACGAAAAATGATTAGGGGTTCTGGGGAGTATTCATTTCTTACACAAGGGCTAGCTATTGAAAAATAGTGTGGATTAAATAGCTTAAGTAACAATATTTTCAAGTAAAAACCTATGTTTTCATATCTAAAGATAGCCGTTGCTTAAAAAGGATGCCTATTTTTAGAAATACTTTTTGTGTCTTGAAGTAGTAACTAAGTCGAATCATTAAGCAGAAGCAGATTTTTCGACAATATTTCGACACAACCAACTTCATGATGCTTTTGTTAGTTTTCTAGTGCAGTAAGGGAAGAATTCTAGGAGGAATTCTGTGGAACAATCATATTTATTATCGTCTAAACAGCAACGTACTAAACAGTTACGCAGTCGTTTGACAATATTCGTGAGTCTTGTTTTTTGCAGCTTGATATTAGCAAGTTGTGGAACAGTGACTACAGGGAAGACTGCACCAAGTGTGGCACCCTTAATTAAGAATCAAACCACGCCAGTTGCTAAGACTTTAGAACAAAATGAACTGCTAAACCTTGCTGATCTTAATTATCTAAAACAGGATTCTGTCAAAACAATGGTTGAAGCAGAAGGCGATATCAATAAAGTACCAAAGCTAAGACCGCTCTTTACAGGTTCTTCTAGAGTGGAAATGAGATTGCTAATCATCAGTGCAGCGGGTAATCCAACTGTTCGTGATTCTAGTGATCCAACTTTAGATGGCATCTCGTACTTTGCTGAACAAATTGGCATTCCTTATGACATCATGATTGCTACGTCAGAGCAACTTACTGAGTCACGCCTTATTGCAGCAAACGGTGATGGTCGTTATCAAGCAATTATTTTAACTGATAGTGGTTTGACCTTTAATAATGCAGGCGTTTTTGAAAGTGCATTTGATCAAGCTGAATGGAACTTGTTATGGCAGTACGAGCGTGAGTTTAATGTTCGTCAACTATCTATGACTGGGTTTCCTGGTGCATTTCCTGAGGATTTAGGACTTAGGGAAACATCTAGCGTTAGTCCTACTGTTGCAACACCTTTGAACGTGCGTATTACAACCGCAGGTCAGCCTATTTTTGATTCGCTCAAAGATTCTGCAGTTGTTCCAGTCACAAATGCTTTTACAAACTTAGCTAGTGTTTGCTCTGAAAACCCTGCTTTAGTTTGTCCAGCAGGCGTAACAACAACACCTATTCTTAGAACGACCACAACCAATCAAATTGTAGCTGCAGTAAGTAAAACTGCTGATAACCGTGAAGTTCTTTCGCTTACTATGGGGCATAACTTTTTCTTGACACATACGTCTTTACTTAGCTATGACTTGCTTAAGTGGGTTACACAGGGTGTATTTATTGGTGGACGTCAAATGTATTTGCAAATGGACATTGACGATTGGTATCAGGCGTCACTAGTTTGGGATCCTGCAACAAATGCAAATGGGTTTAATGCCGATGGTACACCAACAATCTTCCAACTTAGAGGAGATGATGTTTTTGCTGCCAGAGATCAGTTGAATGATTTGAGAAGTAGATTTTCTGTAGCTGCAGATATAAATTATTCAAATGCTATTGTTGGTTTTAAAGGTGATGGCGATGCAATTGTCAGTTGTGCTCAAGGTGCCAGTTTAAGTGCAGCAACGCTTTGTGTAAAAGATGTATTTGATTGGGTAAGTCATACTTATACTGAGCGCATAATGAATTTTGAATCTCCAGGTTATAACAATGCAGCAGATGAATTCTATACAACTGAAGATCCTGAATTAAATGCGGATATTAATGGCTTTAACTGTAATGACAGTAGTATTGCAGGCTTTAGTCCAACAAGTATTGCTGAAGAAGTTGTGCTGAAAGAAATTGTATGTAATGTACAGAAACTTCAACAAATTGGTATTCCCTTCAACCCAAACAGTGTTATTACAAGTGCTCACTCGGGTTTAGGCCACTATAACCCTGATCCATCGAATCCTGCATTTATTGATAACGGTTTACAGAATTCAAGTGCTGGTACACTTAGAGCGATGACCTCTGCGGGTATTCGTTATATGGGTTCAAACCACTCTGTGTTAAGTCATCGTGGTATTTGCGAAGTTTGTGGTCGTCAACATCCAGACTTCCCACAGATTTTCCTGATTCCGCGTTACCCAACATTCATTTTCTTTAATGCTACACAGCCATCAGAAATCCAAAGTGAATTTAACTTCCTATTTGGACCAACAGGTCAATTTGTTGACGGTTTTGGTAATCCATTTTTTGATCGTAATTTAAACTATGACGAGATTATTAAATTAGATGCTCAAGTTACATTAAGACATATTAGTAGTCTTCAACCGTATATGCATTTCTTTCACCAAGCAAACTTGAAAGAATATACACCTGGCCGTAGTTTGGTTTATGACTGGGCAGAAGCCTTTTTAGAACTCTATTCGAGTTTTTATGATTTACCACTCCTTACGCTTGACTGGACTGATCAAGCTGTAAATATTGAGCAGCGTACATCCTTCTTCCAATCTAACACCACTGGTGTTTGGGATCGTGCTGCAGGCGAGGTTACGGTAACTTCTGGTAATGGTGGTTGGGTTTATCTAACCAATGCTGGTTTTTCAAATGTAAATACATCGCCGTATGGCTCTGATGTTATTCAAAAGTTCCAACTTGCTGCTGGTGCATCAAGAAGTGGTTCAACAACGACTATACCAACCCCTACACCGACTCCAACACCGACTCCAACACCGACTCCAACACCGACTCCAACACCGACCCCAACTCCGACCCCAACCCCAACTCCAACAGGACCAAACTTGTTGGTAAATGGAAGCTTTGAAAATAATCAAGCTGCATGGTCAACTTGTGGGACTGGTCAAACAAGCATTGTGAATGATGCAACGCAAGGCGCTACAGCAATAAACTTGGTTGGTAATAGTGGATCTTGTTTATTTCAAGAAGTGGATATTGTTGTAGGTGAAGCTTATACTTTAGTTTGTGATGCTAAACGAAATGATAGTAGTACATGGTCATCAATAGCATTGAGCTTTAGTAATAGTGACTACTCAACTGAGTTTCCAGGCGATTTAAAAGAGATTGTTGGCTCGAGCTATAGTTCAAACTCTCTGACAGCAACCGCTCCTGCTGGTTCAGCAAAAGCATCAGTTGTTTTGTATAGCGAGGACAATGCAACAGTTGATAACTGTATTCTTTCTGGTGCAGAAGTCACAGCACCTGTGACACCACCAACAACTGAACCAACGAATAATGTTTTGAGCAATGGTGATTTTGAAAATAACTTAAATAACTGGTTCTCTTGTGGTGGAACAAGTACAACTGTGACCGATGCTGCGTCAGGTGCTAAAGCCGTACAATTAGGCAGTAGTGCAGGTGTTTGTTTATATCAAGAAGTACCTGTAAGTGCTGGGCAATCTCTAAACTTAAGTTGTAGTGCAAAACGCAACCAAACTAATGCTTATTCTTCAGTTAGTTTAGGTGTCAATGATGCTAATTACACGACAGTTTTAGCAACTCAAGAAGTAGAAATTGTCGGGAGTAGTTATCAGAACTATAATTTAAGTCTAACTGTACCAGCTGGTGGTACTAGTGCTGCGGTAGCTTTTTATAGTGAAGATTCTGCAACCTTTGATGATTGTGTACTAAATCTTCAGTAATTAGGTATTTTTAAAACTCAATAAGTAATTTGTAAAAGAGTGGTTTCGGCTGCTCTTTTACTTTTTTGTTTAGGCATGTCATAAATAACAAGGTTGACTAATTGGTATTTGCAAAAAATATTCACAATATCATCAGATGATTTAGCCTCACACCGATGTTTTTATGCCTTCAACATGGCAGTAATAACGTTGCTGCTTGTCAGAATCTTTCTTGGAATTGTTGAACCAAAAGCAGTAAGACGATTCTCGGCAATGCCATATTATTTAAGTTATACTAATGAATACTAAATTGGATAGGTTAGAGCGAACTTAAAAAGGTAATTGACATGAAAATACTCCACACAGCAGATTGGCACGCAGGTCGAAACCTAAAAGGTGTTGACAGAACACCAGAAATTCGTGCAGCACTCATTGAAATAGCAAATCTTGCAATAGAAGAAGAGGTTGATTTAATCCTCGTTGCAGGTGATTTATTTGATAAAAAGAATCCTAGCGCAGAGGCAGAAGCAGCTGTCTACGAGTTCTTTTTAAAAATAGGTGAAGCGAAGATTCCGAGTGTAGTGATTGCTGGTAATCACGATGCGCCATCTCGCTTAGATGCTGCTGCTGGTGTATTAGCTCTGACCAATGCCAAAGTGTTTGGACTGGTTAAAGTGGCTGCTGATGGTGGTTGTTTTGATTTGCAAGTTGGCGATGAAGTTGCTCGAATTGCTGCTTTACCCTTCGTATCTGAAAGACGTATTGTTCGTGTTGGTGAACTTTTAGAAAAAGATGCAGGTGAATGGATACAAAAATACCGTGAAGGAATGCGATTACTTATTACAAATCTGTGTAAGGATTTTGATAATCAGCAAGTCAACATCTTGATGCTTCATACCACAACAGAAGGTGCTAGCTTAGCGCGAAGCGAATACAGCTTTCACTGTACTGATGACTACACAATTAGTGCAGATATGTTGCCAGAAAAGGCAAATTATATTGCAGTAGGACACATCCATAAACCACAGGGTGTGGAAGGCTTTCCTGAAAATACTGCTCGCTATAGTGGTAG
>CALHRJ010000096.1 GCA_938038395.1 uncultured Deinococcales bacterium
ATCTATAGTCTGGCAGAATCAGATGGCATCGCAGGTATGTCACCCTACGGCTTAGCCTTAAGTGCCTTAGCATTCATGGAACTAGACAGAAGGACAGAAGCAAAACTTTTTGCTGACGAACTCAAAAACCGTGTTACAGAACGTGACCAAGTGGCTTATTGGGAAAGTGGCGCAGAACGCTATAGATGGAACGATGATCGCATCGAAGCAACTGCATTTGCGCTTGAAGCACTGGTAAGGTTAAACCCTGAAGATGTCATGATTCCAAAGGTTGTCAACTGGTTACTCCTAGAACGTCAAGGCGCACGTTGGGTTTCTACTAAAGATACTGCTGCAGTTATTAAGGCTTCTTTAAAGTTAGCAGAAGTCAGTGATGAAGCGAATTATGATTATCAAATTGCTGTCACTATGAACGGTGAAACCTTAGCGTCTGAGCGAGTGCAAGGTCAGCAAAATGAAAGTATTGATATTGACTTGACTAACCTAATCACAGGGCAAAATGAATTATCGCTAGACATCACAGGTGAGGGTAAGTTGTACGCCAGTGCAAACGTACACTTTGTCGCAGAACGAGACTTTATAGAGGCTGAAAGTGAGCACATGATTGTACAGCGTCGCTATGAAGTTCTAAAAGCTGTTTTTGATGAAGAGGAAGAACGCATTGTATATGAGCGTAGCCGCCTCCGTGGGGATGTCGCCGTTGGTGATTATGTTCTTGTAACCATCAAGATTGATCCTAAAGACAGTGATTATAGATATGTCATGGTCAACGAACCGCTTGCAGCAGGCTTTAGAGTCATTGAAAACGATCAAGGCTTTCGCATTGCTGGTTTACAGTCTAGGTATGGTTACGATTACTACGGCTGGAACTATTGGTATGACGGACGGGATGTCCGTGATGAACGTGTTGATTACTATTTCAGTTATCTAGGTAATCCTGTTAGCTTTACTTACTTATTACGTGCAGAAACCCCTGGTGATTTTACAGCTTTACCAACGCAGGCTTGGTTGATGTATGAACCAGATGTTCGTGGCATCGGCAACGAAAAATCTCTAGGTGTTGTTGAAGAACTTATTAATCCTTCAGAGCAAGCTTCAATTCCTCAATTCAATAATTAAGTTGTCCTAACTATTGGGAATGATAATGACTCAGCAGAGTATAAGCTTTAAGCAAAATCTAAAAGGATATAGGGCGTCTATTTTGACGCCCTATAGTTATATGAAACAGCCTATTCTTATAAGTGTATGTATAGGTGTTATAGCGCTCTGTTTATCAATGGCCTCAGCCCAAGATTGGCGCGAGGTAAGTGATGGTACTTTTACAGTCTTTACAGCAGCGCAAGCAGATGATGAGCATCTAAGTGAGATATTTAAGATTTTGCGAGAAGCAAAATTAGAGTTGCGTCGTACTTGGGGTTTGGCAATACCTAAAGATATTCAGATTTATGTACATCCTAATATTGAATCCTATAGCGAAGCTACTGGCTTGCCTTGGTATGTTGCAGCGATTGCCAATAGGGAAGACCTACGTATAGATATGCAACGTGCAAAGGTTTTGTTAGAACGGCAGAGTCTTGAAAAAACACTTAGACACGAGTTGTTTCATTTGGCACAAGAAGATGGTTTGGAGCGTTGGCAAGCTGAGGGGTGGGCAATGATCTTTGCAGGTGAACAGCCTTTGGTTAAAGCACTTGATGGTGTTAGTGGGGAAGAGTTGAATCAAATGTTGGAGGGTTTTGTAGATAGGGAGGGGTTGGCTCGAGCTAACGCAACTGCTTTTGTTTGGATGCAACGAGAGCTTAGTACACAAGTAGAACCAACAGAGCCCTAAATCAACTCTTTTTACATAAATCAATGGAAACCTTTGTTTGAGCTTCAAACTCTAAGCTTGGTGGAAAAGTTAAGTGAATACTACGTACTTGCCCAGCTGCCACCGTATTATTATCCAAAAATTCTAAATAGGCTGTTTGATGACCTTTAACTGAGGGTAACAAAGCTAAAGTACTCTGGTCGATAAGTCCTGTATTGTATTGTACGTCAACAATAATTCTATCTAAAGCATGACCCGATAAATTAAAAGACAAATAGAAATCTGAATTGCTGACTGGCATTAAACTAGAATCTTGGGCGAAAAGTGTAAGATATTCTCTTTGAACATCCTTACTTAAGTTGAAGGTGTTTGTCGCTAGTGCAGTACCTTGGCAACTCCCATAAATACTTGGAATGATTTGTCGGTAGTATCTGATAGCATTTAAATTGAAATCAGTTGTATGAGGATTAGCTAAAAACTCCCAAAAAATGTAACGAGGTTTAATCGTCTGATATTCTTCAGATAAAAAGTAATAAAACATACTGCCAAGTGCACCACTTGAAGAAAAGGCTTGGTTAGAAATTGATTGACCTGTGTGTTCAGATAAGAAACCAGCAAAATTTAACGTTGAAGATTCACTGTTACTTGTGCCCAAGAGTACAGAGGGTTTAGTAAATGCGCCTGCTCTAGTATCAAATAGGCCTTCACTTGCCGCCATTGTGGTTGTCCAACTAGATAAATAATCATCCTCATCACTGACATATTCACGTCCACACAGTTTAGATAAAGCTTTTAATCTAGAATTATATGGCTTCCAACTGTACTGGGTTGATGAAGAAATAAATTTTTGTTTTACACTCTCGTCTAAGTCTAGGACATTAGCTATCTCTTTAGCGGTTTCGTTTGCTGCAAAAGGTGTCCAATGGTGATCATAATGGAAGAAAAAATCAACTTTTGTTCGCTCAAAAACTGAACTTACAGAAATTGTCTTTAAGCCAGCTTGTTCTAAATTACGGATGAGTTGATAATAGCTTACTGAGGTAGCAGGGTTTAATTCAGGAAAAAGTAAACTTCTTGGCGGTAAGACTAAAGTAACTAAGTCGATGTCTTTTGTCATTAGAGCCTGGTTTAACCTTGCCAGATAAGGTTGAACTATAGGTTGAAGTTGTAGGATCTGGAAATCTTTAGGATTAAGTAGATAGGTTTCATACTTTAAATAACCTGCATTTTTTGCTGCTTCACATAGTTCAATTTCTTGAGAAATAGGCATGCTATGTGCAGGAGTACTTATAACTTGGGCAAATGCAGGTGCAATGCATGCCAGAGTCAAAAAAATTAGAATGCTTAGATAAACCTGTTTAAGCGTCCTGAAGCTGAGTATAGGTTGCCACAACTTTGATGCCGTGTTGTTTTTTAGCTCCATAGACTTAACTTCCCTAAACGTTTGACTCTCTTAGTAACTCGTAATACTACTGCGATTATGCATGTAAGAATCGAGTTACTGAAGCTACAAATAATGTAAGCAAAAGCTCTATCATTAATTTGTGACAAAGATTTTGTTACTTTCTTTGATGATATTCATTGTATCACTTATCACGGTTGAGCTAAGCCACGGTTCTAAGGTTAAGCGTAATAACTTTCAAAATATGTTTTTGAATGTCGCTTTTGAGTATGGTTGATAAGAATGGGTTGTGTCTAGTAAGACTAGTGTGGAAAAATCTGCAAACTGCTAGTAAATACAGCATTATTCACAACTGAGCACTGTGATTATTGATATAAGCTTATTAGAGTCGGGAATAGTAAGGGAAGCAGAGATCTTGAATAATCTATTGAAACGTAGTGATTTGCTTAAAGCGCTTAGTCTAAAGGGACATCCATTAGGTCTTTGTTGTAAATCAACTCTATTTATTTTAAATATATTTTTTTGCTTTGTGCTAATTTTATGCCAGTCTTCTTTAGCACAAAATTCAGAGACAACGAAGCTAAGTTTGCATACAGTTTCTTCAAATGAAACTTTATTTGCAATTGCACAACGCTATGGTTCAAGTGTTGAAGAAATTGTTGAAACCAATCAACTTGTTGGTCAAACAATTTATGTTGGGCAGCGTTTATACATTAATTCAAACGATGTAATTAGCGCTCAAGCGCCATCTTCTGATAGTAGTGAACGTCCAGTTACAGTTGAACGCCAAGGATTTTATATCACAATTATTCCTGGAGAGAGTCTTCTGGGTATTGCGCTTCGCTACGGTGTTCCTATTGGTGAGTTGGCCAATGTTAATAATATTGAAGATGTAACCAATATTGCTGCAGGTACCTCCCTGTATATTCCAGCGACACAAAATAATTTACCAGTAGCACAAGTTGTACCAATGAATACGCAAGCAGCAGAGCAACTTCAAACTACTGCACAAGGTAGTGGTGTTCAGAATATTCAAATTGTAGCGACTAGGCATAGGATTGGGGGAGGCTCGAGCGCCCCTGAATATCAAACTGCCTATCCTAACGGTCCTCAGGTAAGAATTGGTGTGGCACCTGCGGCACCGATTCCTGCACCAACCTATCCAACAGTTGTCCAATCAATACCTACGCAACAAACAGGTAGCGGACCAGCTCAAGTAGTAGAAACTGTTGTACAGCCTGTTGGTGGTTTTGTTCCTCAAGATCAAAGCCCAAAACAACAACTTTTACAACAACAGATGGTTTTGTTGCGTCAGTCTGGACCTCAACTTTCGATTTTTCAACCACCTTTACAAGAATTTGCTTGGCCTTTGGCTATATCAGGACGTATTTCATCTAATTATGGTAGTCGCAAGTTAGCAATTACCTCCAACCGTTTTCACTATGGTTTGGATTTAGCTGCCGCAACTGGTACCGAAGTGAAAGCTGCTAAGTCAGGTGTAGTCAAGGAAGCAAGTTGGATTGGTGGCTATGGCAATGCGGTCTATATCGACCATCCAGATGGAACACAAACCCGCTACGCCCACATGAGTAAGCTCAATGTAAGTGAAGGTGATTCTGTAGCTCAAGGTGATGTTATTGGTAAAGTCGGAAGTACAGGCGTTTCAACTGGCCCTCATTTACATTTTGAGATTCGTGTTAAGGGTTACGCTGTTGATCCATTAGATTATATTAGTCAACCATAGTAATCCGAGCATTGAGAATAAATATTTTGATAGTCAAAAAAAGAATGAATATAGACTTCGAGAGGAGTCTATATTTTTTTAGTTTCTACTAATAACTTTAGTTTCCGCTAAGTTAAACTTGACAAAACACAATTGACCCTTTAAATATTAATGGAAAGGAACACGAAATTTAATAACCGTGTGAATTTTTCTGAAAATATAAGTAATGACATTGCTAGAAAC